>CAZPDN010000026.1:0-7592 GCA_964585435.1 uncultured Gammaproteobacteria bacterium | reverse complement strand
TCTGATAGAGGGAATGGAAAAATGAAGAGAAGTTCGCCATTTTGATTGCAGGAGTGCAGATATACAGGTGGGAGTCAGAAAACGCGTATATGGGCATTTTACGAGGGGTGTGTGAAGGGTTCATTGACGTGGTTTGGGGTATACCTAATCTTGACAAAAGAGAGGAGTGCGGTATAATTACTATAGGATACTGTTGTTCATATGCTGAATAATATGTGTCTATGTACGTTTAAATGGAGGGATACGATATGTGGTTGTTGTTGACCACCGGATAGAGGTCTTGCGCTTTGCGATTATTGAGGCTTGTATTCGGTGGTTGAGTTGCAACCACAGGTTTACAAGAGGGAGAGTCATGGCTGACTCAATTATTCTTCTGCTAATCATCGTCTGCTTCATCGGATATGTTGCCTTCTTTGGTGACTAAACCCACGCGTGGGGAAGCGCCGTATCCCTCCCCACACCACATGAGTTACTTTCCAAGCCTTTTGGCACTGCTTGTTTCCTGATACAATAGATAGCTATGAAGCAGATAGATGTGGATGCGCGAAAAAAATCCTCTCAGAAGGGGATTCCTCTGCTTCGACATGAAAAGAAGGGATCATTGTGGAAGCGTATTTCTTTCTATTTTCATGATCATCCCAAGAAGAAAATTGTATTCGGACTCCTTATCTTTGCACTGATTGTTGTTGTGGGAAGCATTGTTCGTTTGAACACGCTCTATTCCCGCATCAGCACGGGAACTTCTCAACAATCCTCCCCCATCAAGCCTGAGCAAACATTGTTTCACGTGTTATTGATGGGATATGGTGGGCCCGGACACGACGGAGCATATTTGACAGACACTATGATGTACACAGCTATAGATACCAAGGCAAAGCGAGTTACACTTGTTTCCATTCCGCGAGATATATGGGTAAAGATTCCGACTTCGTCTGGGGATGAATTTGCTCGGAAAATTAATTCAGTGTATCAGACGGGTCTTTTTAGAAAGAATTATCCTGATGTTCCCCAAAGATATGATGGTGAAGATGGTGCGGGACTTTTGTTAAGGGAAGTTGTGGGAGGCATTACGGGTCAGCCTATCGATAATTATATCGCTGTTGATTTCGATGGTTTTAAACAAGTGGTGGGTACGCTCGGTGGCGTTGAAGTGAATGTCCAGCGACCTTTTACTGATCCTCTATATCCCATTGATGGTAAGGAAGATGATTTGTGCGGACTGGCAGAAGATGATGTTGCTGGATTTGAGGAAAAAGAGAATATAGCTACAGAAAGCCCCGAATTGGCATATCCGTGTCGCTATGAGGTGTTGCATTTTGACAAGGGCGTTCAGACGATGGATGGTGAAACTGCTTTGAAGTTTGTGCGATCACGACACTCTGCAGAGGATGGTGGAGATTTTAATCGTGCACGACGACAGCAGTTATTTTTAGAAGCTGTGCGAGACCGAGTGCTCAGTCTGGGTTTTATTCCCAAGATACCTTCCCTGCTGAATGATTTGGAAGAAAACGTCCGTACAGATATGTCTGTTGAGCTTATTCAGCGTTTATTGAAGGAAGCGCCACATGTGCGCGATTATACGATTGTCCATGTTGTTTTGACGACGGATACGTATTTGCGTGATGGGTATTCAGATGATGGGCAATATATTCTTATGTCAAAAGATGGCCCGTTTATGTGGAAGTCATTTCAGACCGATATGAAGCTCTATCTCAAGGGGCTTACCCCTACTCCCTTCCCTACTCCTACCAGTGCTATGCGTCGTGCACCAGTCGAGCGAAAGTGAGCGTACTGATTGTATTGTTGTGATATGTTGGCGTGATTGGTAGTATGAGTCATGACATTTCGATCGATATACGCATTTCTTACCAAGGGTATGACCATACAGCAAAAGGCCATTGTGGGTTTTATGAGTGCAGTTGTTGTGTTGACTGCTGTTTTCGTTGTGGTGACGGGTCGATATAAAGATGATTATGTGATGAGTCGCTCGCCACTTCAGAAATCTCGTGAATCTCAAATTGAAAATGAATTTGGATCAGGTCTTTCCGAGATACTTGGAGGGATTGTAGCTCCGGCTCAATATGAAGCAATGGTTGCCGCATTGGATAACGAACTTTCAAAAACTGGTGTCATGAGTAAGGATGAAACATTTTCTTGTTTCTTTGCCGACCAGGATGTGACTGTCGCAGGCAAGGTTCGCGATTTTGAGGTGACAAGCAAAGAATACGGCACCATGACAATCGCAGAGGATGTCGTGAAGGTTCAGGGCGTTGAAGATCCAGCACCTATTCTTTTGTCTGATATGGGCGTAGTTTCTCAGGAAACGGTGTATGGATTTGTTGTGCAGTTGCTAGGAGAATACAAGGATCGACTGAAAACAGATTGTCGCGCTGAGTAATCGTGCTAGATGGCGTCGTGGCTGATGACTTCGTATTCGCCATGATCCAGTTGCAGGTCTTCAAGTGAGAGGTTGCCGATGCGTGTGCGAATGAGTCTATTGACGGTAAAATCGAGAGATCCAAGCATGCGACGAATTTGTCTATTCCTTCCCTCTCGGAGTGTGATCTCTAGTTCAGCCATGCGTGGACGAAGCCAGCGCAGAAACGTAATGTCAGCAGGAAGTGTGCGCTTGCCCTGAATTTTAACCCCTTTCGCAATTCTTCCAAGGTAGCTTTTTAATGTGTTCTCATCAAATGCGTGAGGCAATGTGCAGTGCACAATATATGTTTTGGCAATATGGCTACTCGGGTGTGTGAGGCGATGAGCAAGATTGCCATCATTTGTCATGATGAGCAGTCCTTCTGATTCCCGGTCCAGTCTACCAACAGGAAAAACGCGCGGATGCTTGGGAATGAGTTTTCTGACAATGGGATACGACCCTTGAGGCTTGAGAGACGTGACGTAGTTTTTGGGCTTGTAGAGAGCATAGATGATCGTCTCTTGAGCTTGAGTGAGGTCTTCCCACGTGTCGGAGGTGGGTTTTGAGGTGGGGGTGGGTTTTGAGGTGGGGGTGGGTTTTGAGGTGGGGGTGGGTTTTGAGGTGGTGGTGAGCGCAGAAGAGCGCACGCTGATGCGATCGATTGAGGGATCAATTTTAACCCCGGGAGTTGTTGAGATTTCGCCGTTGATTTTAACGTGGCCTGCGAGGATGAGTTGATCTGCTCCTCTACGAGATGCGATGCCCGCCTGAGCGAGAAAGCTGTTGATGCGAATACGTTTGTCGGATGATGTTGATTGAGAAGATTGTTTCATGTGTTATTCCGATGCCGGCTTCCTTGACGTGGAAAGATTTTCTGATGAAATTTCCTTGATTTCGAGCTCAAGCGCATTGAGTTTTTCCGTAATGTATGTGGCAAGCTCATGTCCTCTCTTGAGAGCGGGGATACTTGCTTCTAGACTCCCCTCCCCTCTTTCAAGTGACGATGTAAGCTTTTCAAGCTCATCAAACGCATCTTGGAGGGAAAGAGTGATGGGTTTAGACTGGTCTTTCATGGTTTCTTTTGTGATATTGTTCTAATTGTGGCGTGTTGGTTTAACGTCGTTTAATGTAAAGTCGGTTTTACTTATTGCGATGTGCTATTGTTGAGATTGAACTTCGTCAATATATGTGCCAATTGTACCATCTGAAAGCTGAGTTGTGATGCGATCCCCTACCCTGACTTGAGATATGGATGTAAGGATCGTGCCATCAGCGGTACGGGCGATACTATAGCCTTTTGTGACAAGCTGTATTGGATCTAGTGAATCAAGCAATCTAACAAGATGGGAGATGTTATGCTTGTATTGATCGAGTCTGCTGGCGAGGCTGTTTTGGACGAGGTATAGGCGCTGAATAGCGAGTCTTTTATGTGCAATGGATGATGATATTGCTTGAAGGATAGTTGTATGAGCCTGATGTGCGCGCATTTTGATGCCCTGGATGCGTCCTTCGATTGCTCTGTTTGATCGAAGCCTGAGCATGTGTACATGTTGCAGAACGCTTTCCCTTTCTTTAACCAATAATTCAGCGGCGTTTGAAGGAGTAGATGCTCTGACATCTGCAACGAGGTCGGCAAGAGAAACGTCTCCTTCGTGTCCTACGCCAACTATGGTGGGTGTTGTGCTTGAAAAGACAGCTCTTGCGACAGTTTCGGTGTTGAAGGCTTGCAAGTCCTCCTGAGAACCTCCACCCCTACAGAGCACGATGACGTCGAGATTTGAGTGGTTTGAATTCAGATAAGAGATTGCTTGTGCAATGAGGTCGGGCGCGGAGTCGCCCTGAACTTGCACGGGTACAAAGATAATCTCCATGCCACCGATGCGGTGTGAGAGCACTTTAATGAAGTCATTGTATGCTTGTGAGTTTTTTGCAGTTATGAGGCCGATTTTTTGAGGAAAAGTGGGCAGTTCTCGTTTGCGCGATTGATCGAATAGGCCTTCAGATTCAAGTAATTTTTTGAGTTTTTCAAAGGCAAGTTTTGCCATCCCCTCTCCTGCTGGCTCAATTTTAGTTGCTGTTACGCTGAGGGTGCCATATTTGGCATAGGTGCGGACAACTCCTGCGACTCGGACTTGCATTCCTACTTGAAGCTGCTTCCAGTTGCGAATATCCCATTGGGTTGCAAAGAGCTTTATAACGGCCTGGTCGTCTTTGAGTGTGACGTAGAGCCATTGAGTGCCACTGGGTTTGAGTTCGCTGATTTCACCTTCAATGGTTATCTCGCCAAGATGAGCGAGGTGCATATTGAGCATTTCGTGGAGCTCGGATACGGTGAAGATGGGGGTCATGGGATGATTATACATGGTTGGGGCGCAGATCGGGTTTTGTTCGCAGATCGGGTTTTGAGAACCGGGTATTCTGGCCTCATTCAAGCGTAGCTGTTTCTTAAACATGCTTTCTTGTATGTGGTGCTGTTGCAACAATGCGCTTCGTGAGAATTGAAGCATTTGGCATGCATTATGAGGTTGATGAACAGGATGTTGTTTGGACTGCTAGGTTGGTCTCTTAGAGATTTTGGTGACGTCGTTTAAGAAACAGCTACGCTTGAAACATCTCCCGGTTTTCAAAACCCGATCTGCGTTGCAACCCCGCACCCCATGAGCTACAATGCTTCTATGACTCTGCAACAGCCTGGTTACTCCCCCGCTATGCCAACCCCCGTCGCCAACTGCCTCACAGCGAGGTGAAGTTTCAACGGTACTCACGGCGATTACGGTTGTAGTACTGACTGTCTCTCTGGCGATCGCAGCGACGCGGGTGCAGATGTCGGATGTCTTGTCACGACTTACCAAAGCTCAGCAGAACACTATGCAAGGCATTGCAGGAACCGATGAGGAATACACTCCCCTGCAAGGCTCTTGTACGTATCAGTCGTTCATTTTTGTCTTTAAAGAACAGGAAAACTCGTTCTTTGCGCCTCAAGAGATTGGGTTGATGCGTGTGACGAATGACCGCAAGGGCTCACTCCAGCTTGATCATCTTGAAAGATCACAGAATCACTTTGCCATTGGGGAATTTCCTTTTGATCCTTTGAGGAAGACAAATTATGCTCAGGGTGACATAGCTTCATTGAAGCTGGAGGGTTTTGATAGAAGTAAATGGAGAGTGAAAAGTTTTTCGTGTTATAACAGAGGGGTTAGGGGGTGTCCTGAAGAATCTGAAATCGCAGAGTTGAATAGAAAAATTGCTTCTCAAGAGCTTGATGGCGCGACTATCAACAATTTTAAAGTAGACTGTGGTGTTGACGTGACGTATTCATGGGTGCTTGAAAATAAGCCTTCCCTACCAGATGACAAGGTGCCGCCGGCAGAACCTACTCAGGAGCCCACGCAGGAGCCTACTGAAACTCCTCCCCCATCTTCGTGTCCATATGCTTCTGTTGCGCAGGTAGATTTTCAAACAAAGGGTTCTCATCTAAGCCTTACACAACTTAAGGAACTCGGAGGGTCAAAGCTGGAAGTGCAAAACGACCGATCTCAGAAACTCATACTCGAGCAGAATGGTGTAAGTAAAAATTCGTTTTCAATTGATCCGATGCCTTTTGATGAGACGGGCAAGAATTATTATAAGAAGGGTTCCCAAGCTTCTGTAGAGCTTGTTGCCGGTAGTTTTCCAAGCAGTCTCCGTGTCAAGGAGGTGTATTGCGATGACAAAGGATCCGCGAAGGGTTGTCCAACGGCTGAGCAGATCACAGCTCTCAATGGCGCCATCAGTCAGGGCGCGGGTAATGGATTCAAAATGGATGGATTTAAGGTAGATTGTGGTGTCGATGTGTCATATGGGTGGGTTGTGAAGCCCTCCCCTATAACGGGTGGCTCGATGGAGGTTCGTGTTGAAGCGCTGAACTATCCCCAAAAAACAGAAATATGGGATGATGACCACATAGCATCGTACAAACCTGGATCATGCTCCAGACAGGAAAAAGGAGAACAGCGCCCATTGTACTTGGGATCTTTTAAGGTCAAGGCAACGTGTGTTGGGGGTGAGTGTGAAGGCACAAAGTCAACGACGCTCAAGGTGGATAGGCGCGTAGGATATGTTTTGTTCTCAGATATCAAACCAGGTAGGTATACCCTTGATGTAGATGGCCTTGAAGACAGAGGATTTGAGATGTGGGAACAGTGCGGGAAGAAGGAATGGGTTGTTGAAAAGGGCAAGACAACACAAGAGCCAGTCATATTTTTGGCAAATTTGAAGGATGGTGAATATGAAGGAATGACCACGGATCAAGCATGTAAAGATGAAGGAGGCTTCCCCAATCTGGTTGAAGGGCTCAATGGCGGTAATGTCTGTTACTTTAAGGATGGTAAGAAAAAGGATGATGGAGGCACCGGTGGCGGAACCGGTGGCGGAAGTGGCGGAGGTGGAGACACGGGGGGTAGTTTTGAGGAGGAGTGTAAGAAGTTGGAGAATGGAACCGTAGGAATATGTGTTGGAATAAGGAATAGTGATCCAGCATTGGAAGAAACAAAGATTTTTACAAGTCCGTTGATACAGAATCAGGCATCTCAATTTGACATATCTGATTTTAAGAATGGAGAAACACGATTCGTGCGATTTAACACTTCATCTGAATCTGATCAAAAGATTCTTTATCAAATTATTGCATCTCAACTCAAAATGAAAGGATCAGCATTAAAATCACAAGTAAAAGTTCCTGTTTGTACGGGGATAAAGCAACAAGATAAATCTGATCGCGTAGCAGATGGGAGCGAATTATGTTATCTGGCACCTGGAAGAGAAGCGCGTGTTCAATATGAATTTGTACCCGCGGGGACGAAGCCTGATAAGCCAGATCCTAATCCTACATCAACACCACCAAGACATAAAAAGGCGCCCTATACAATTCCGTTGAGGATGACGGATGTGGATATTATTCCTAACTATATTGCATGGATAAAGAAATTTAGACCAAAATCTAAGCCATATGCGGAAAAGATTTATAATGCTGCAGTCAGTAATGGGTGGAATCCAGCTCTTCTTCTCGCCGTATGGTTAGAAGAAACTGGTGGTTCAACTACGACTATTACACAGGCAGGCGGTGCTGGAATGGGATCTTCAAAGGAACATCTTGGCTGTAATCCAAAAGTTATTCAACAAATTGACAAGAACT
>CAZPDN010000025.1:5957-7593 GCA_964585435.1 uncultured Gammaproteobacteria bacterium | reverse complement strand
CTGCAAGGCGTTTGACTGTGCGTTCAATTGAAAGAATGATCGAAAAGTATCAAAAACAGGTTGGAATAACTATCAAAATTGGACCTCACGTGCTACGACATTCTTTTGCAACAGACTTGTTGCAGCACGGCGCTGATATTCGAGCTGTTCAGGAAATGCTGGGCCATAAAAATCTTGCGACGACTCAAGTGTATACGCATGTTACAAACGCACGCTTGAGGGAGGTTCATAAGAAGTTTCATTCAGGAAATTCTGTGGAGAAAGAGGTATGATACCGATTATTTGATTTGGATTGCTCAGGCAGTTCAGATCGATGCTCGTATTTCATTTTTCTTGCTTAACCTCTGCTGTAATAATAATTCATAACTTCGAATTCGCCTGTTCCATCAATGAGTTTGAGTGGACATCCGTGTTAATCGGTTGCTACAATGAGGCTAGATTATGACATTTAAACCCGGTACTCAAAACCCGATACGCTTTGCTGCGGCCGTGCTCACGGTCGTCGGAACAACTGTCGGCGCTGGTATTCTTGGTCTCCCCTATGCGATTGCACAAGCTGGCTTCCTGCCCGGCTCACTGCTCCTCCTCTTCGTCGGCATGGCGACCATGGTGCTCAATCTCATGTATGCAGAACTTATCCTAAGAACGCGTTCTGACCATGAGATTCCGGGATATGGTGGTGTTTATGTCGGCAAGGGAGCTCAGATGATTGCACTGTTGGCGGGTCTTCTGGGTAGTTATGGCGCACTCTTGGCCTATGCTATTGGTGAAAGTCGTGTCCTATCTGGGTTATTTGGCGGGCCACCTCTTCTCTGGGGATTGCTTTTCTTGATTCTGGGAGGATACGTTATCTTTAGAGGACTTGATATGGTAAGGAGATTTGAGTTTGTTCTGAGTATTTCTCTTCTCTGTATATTGTTTCTTATTGGAGTTGCGGTTCATCCTCATATAAACACGGCTCATTTGGCGAGAGTGGATGTGAATAATCTTGCAACTCCATATGGTGTGCTTATGTTTGCCTTTGCAGGAACTGCGTCTGTGCCATTGGTTCGAAAGCAGATGGTAGGTCGAGAAAAGGCTATACCGAAGGTGTTTCTTGTAGCGAATTCACTGATTCTCATTGCATATTTTCTTTTCGTGTGGGTGGTGCTCGGTGCGACGGGTGCAGAGACAACTGATATTGCTACACTTGGTTTGACGCGTGTCGTGGGGCCGTGGATGGGCCTGATGGGTAATGTGCTTGCAGCCGTTACATTGTTTTCGGGGTTCATTGCGATGGGGTTGTCGTTGCGCAGGGTGTTTGAGTGTGATTATGGTCTTACGAGGCCTCAGGCATGGTTAAGCACGATGATTATTCCGACAGCTCTATTTTTAGTGGGCATGCGAGAGTTTGTGGTGGTATTAGGAGTTAGTGGTGGAATAGTGCTTGGTGTTCAAGGTGTGTTGATAGTGCTTGCTTTTTGGAGATCTCAAAAAGTTTCTTTCTTACATAAAGTCTTTCCTTTCGAGATGGGGAGAAAGCCAGAATTTGAGCTTGGATCACAACTGGTTGTTGGGGTGGTATTGTTTGGTATGTATGTAATTGGGGCTGTTCTGACAATCCTAAATTTTGTATAATTGTCCTTTACGAGCTTTA
>CAZPDN010000025.1:0-5857 GCA_964585435.1 uncultured Gammaproteobacteria bacterium | reverse complement strand
CCTGCTGACCTTGATTTGATAGGGACGCAGTTTGTTTTTGCGAATACGTACCATCTGACGCTCTCCCCAACCCCGGAGGTTGTAAAGGTGCATGGAGGTGTTCATGCGATGTCGGGAATTCAAAAGCCCATGATTACTGATTCGGGTGGATTTCAGGTGTTTTCATTGGCTTCGCGAATGCCTGAACATGCGCCTCCAACAAACAATACTCGAGGTGAGCAGGATGATGATCACGTCCAGCCGCACCTTGTAAAGATTACGGAGGACGGCGTGATTTTTCATTCTCATATTGATGGTACTCGGCATGAATTTACCCCTGAATATTCTATTCGTGTTCAGCAACAAATTGGGGCTGATTTTATGGTTGCGTTTGATGAATGTATCTATAACAATGCAACCGAAGCATATACGCAAAAAGCTACGCAGAGAACGCATGAGTGGGCAGTGAGGTCTTTGCAAGCAGCACAATCCACACACGAAACGCAAAGGATGTACGGCGTTATTCAGGGAGGAAAGTTTGAAAAGCTGAGGCACTGGAGTACCGAAACAATTTCTGAAATGCCGTTTTTCGGCATAGCATTGGGAGGAGTTTCTGTTGGCGAAACTCAAGAGGAGTTGCAGAAGCAGATTGAGTGGATGATGGACGTGTTGCATGAGGATGTGCGACCACGTCATATGCTTGGGATTTCGACGTTTGATGATGTTGTATTTGCGGTGAAGCAGGGCTTGGATACTTTTGATTGCATCCTGCCTACTCGAGATGCTCGTACTGGGAAAATTTATGTTGAAACAGGAAAAGATGAGACTGGTTTGCCAATTATTGAAAAGGTAAAGATAGCTGATAGTCGTTGGAAAGGATCTCTGGATGTGTTTGATGAGCAGATGGCCCCTGGTGTGACATATGGCTATATGCACCACCTGTTCAAGCAACGAGAATTGCTCTATTACCGCTATGCAACAATGCACAACTTGTACATGATGGAGGAATTTTTCGCGCAGATTCGGGAAGCGATTGAGGACGGGCGGATGTAACGAGTTTACAAGCGGTGAATAGACGGAATACGATCAGCAACGTATCGAACTGCAATGTGACGAAGATCTTCCAGACTTCCAGCATTGTCGATAAAGAGATCGTATGGAAATGGATTATGAGAAGGACCGAGTGTTCCACTATCAGTCGGATTATCTGGAATAGAATGCCCTGGTCTCAGAACATGAACGGTTTCAATTGCAACACCCTGTTGCTTCCCCATTTTTTGGAGTGCTCGAATATTGTGAGGCTCGCGGACATGTAGAAAGACAAAGCCACTTTCAACCTGCGCAACTTGTCGCAAAAGATAGCGATTCGGCCCCTGAGGGACGCGTCGCTCCCAATCTTTCTTGAGAGCAATGAGCGCCATGCGAGCTTCGTCTGATTTATCTGTCGGCTCAAAACCATATCGCCTCTGAGACCACAATCTGCAGGGATCAATAGATGAGAAATTATGTCCAGCAATCCCGCGCGAATGAGCCTCATCTAGGACGTATGTGATGAACTGATCCTTTCCATGTGCACCTGGACCATTTACGACACTGACATGGCGGAATGGATACATTTCTTGTGGCACGGCAAAATATAATTTATGTGGTCCTTCCTGTCAAACATAATTGTTCGAAAGGGCAAGGCCGATGAGGTAGTATAGCATATGAAGGTGGAAGCTGAGCGGGAGACCGGATTCGAACCGGCGACCTTCTCCTTGGAAGGGAGACATTCTAGCCGCTGAACTACTCCCGCGTTAGACTAGTATACCACGACTCACGTGTGGTTCAAGAATATCAAGAGGAGGTTTTCGCTTGGAGGCGTAGTGGGTCTGGCGTGAGGGGGCCTCAAGCCAGACGGAATGGGTCAGGAGGTCTTGCGTACCTTGATGCCCACGATGCCTGGGCGCACGCCCCGTTGAGGGGTGACTCTGAAACCAGCGCTTCTGGCACGTGAGGCGAAGTTGTTGTACACATCCCCGTCTCGTGCTGTTGTCCACTGGAGTCCGAACTCCGTCATTCTTCCTGCCTTCATCTCTTCAAGATTCTGAGCGAAGATGATCCTGACGTCCACGAACCTTTTCCTTTCTGGTTTGAGGGTTTCCCCTCACGGTTGTTGTAAGGGCTCCCCTGTGTCGTCCAGCAATCAGGACGTGTGAGGAGAATCCTTGACAATATTATACCAAATTCGCATTTTATATGCGGGGTTCGGATGTTCTAGGTGTGAGAATTGCCCAGTAGGCATGTCCTCCTGGTAAGCCTTCACCTACGCGTCGATACGTTATCTCGACAGGATTTCCAGGCCTCTCTTGCGCACATATTTCAGTAGGTGTTGCATATGTGGGATTCCTTCTCCTTACTCGCGCAACGATTGCAACTCCTAGTACACCACTCTCCCCGCGACGAGCAGCGTCACGAATCTCTTGGAGTGTGACAAGTGGATCGTTTGGATCTACAAGATTTCTTTGCTCAGGACTGCGTTTCATGCCCCATAGTTTACTCCTCCTTTGTGATTTTACAAGAATTTTCTTTACACTTTTGAACTCAGATCGTGTATGATGAAAGAGTTGTGAAGAAAAAGCCTTTATTATCGAAAAGAGTGCGAGCGCAAATTTTTCTTGGAGTCTGGGCGGTTGTCTCTGCTTCTGTATTAACTCTTCTTGTCGCTTTCTTCACCGCTGATGTTCAGCCGTCTTTTTTTGATTCGAGCACTCTCTCGTCTGAGAGCTCTACACTTGGCACGCATAATGAAATGGTGTTTGTTGAGGATGTGATAGATGGTGACACAATTCGTGTCAAGATGAATGGCGAAAGTGTTGTGGTTCGACTTATTGGTATTGATGCTCCGGAATTAGCGAGGGGCGGAAAAGGAGATGAGTGTTTTGCACGAGAATCCAAGGCTCGACTTGAGGAGCTGGTAGCGCAAGCGACGGTCCGACTAGAGGGCGACGAAACACAACAGGATACGGATCGTTATGGCAGGCTGTTGAGATATGTCTACACAGGTCAAGGTGAGCTTGCAAACAAATTGCTTATTGCTGAAGGTTTTGCTTTCGAATACACCTATGCGAAAAGATATGTGTTTGCGGATGAGTTTGTGAATGCTCAGCAGGATGCGTCGCAGGCAGGTGCGGGACTGTGGAATACATCAGCATGTGCATATAAAAACACACACACCGTAACTCAATGATGAATCAATCCCCCACCCTACCAATTCAGGAAAACATGGAGAAGTATGCGCCTCATTATGTGGCAGAGCATTTTTCTAAAGAAGAGAAACGTATTCTCACACCCTTCTTTTCCAATGTGACGAGTCCTATCTATGTGGTGCATGGCTTACCGTCTGAAGTCATGGCAGCTCTCGCTTCTCGCTATAGTAGATCAAAAGAAAGCCTTCGCAGATTGTTCTTGAAGGAATATGTAGGTCCTATCGCCTACCCAGAACGTCAGCCTACCTGGGTCCAGTTGTCAAAAAAAGAGCAGGCTGTTCAGAAGAAGCTGGCGCAGAAGTTTCAGAATTGGATTGACTACATTCACGAACATGGTGGTATTGATGAGGTGGTGAATGCCCAGCGGGCGCAGGATTTTTTCGGGAAATGGTTGGCTGGATATGGAGATGATTCTATTGCGGAGCTTGGTGGTGCACATGTATGTTTGGAGAATATTTCTAACATTGCAGCGAATATTGTTGAAGCCCAGCGTATAGGAGTATCCCCTCTTGAAAAATCATCCCGCTATGTGGACTTTTCAGATACGTGGTCGGATGGTCAGTTTCGATATGTCACGCCGGGTGAATTGATTGGCACACCAGATGAGCAGGTATATCGCCATGCGATGGACATGCTTTTTCAGACATATGCTGATGTGAGCCAACCGTATTTGGAATACATTATGGAGCTGTATCCACAGGGACCAGACGAGGATGATGGTGCGTTTAAGCGATCAAGAGGCGCAAAACGGTTTGACGATACACGCGATCTCCTTCCCTTTTCTACTGGTACAAACGTTGGTCTGCATGGCAATGGTCGAGCATTTGAAAACATGGTTCACCGTCTTCTCGGACATCCTTCCGGCGAAGTGAGGTGGATTGGCCAACGCATGTGTGAGGAGTTAGACAAAGTGGTCCCTTCATTTGTGAAAAGACCTCAGACAGATCGAGGTGCACAGGTGCAAGAGTATCGAAGAAAACTCATCGCATCAAGGCAGGAAGTTGCTCGCAGAGCCCTTGCGCAATTATCAGATAGCCATCCATTGGTGACGGGTATTAAAGCTCATGCTGATCTGATGTCTTTTGATAAAGATGGTGAAAGGAAGGTTCTGACAGCACTTTTGTTTGCAGGAGATCAAGAACATGCTTTTGAAGATGTACAGCATGTCGTCCATGCGATGAGTGATGCAGAGCGAGCTGGATACCTACAAGAAGTGCTCGATGTGCGTCTGCTTGGTGATACCAAGGCTCTTCGAGAAGCGGTGCGATTCCGAAAACCACCTCGTGAATGGGAATTGTCCACATACACATTTAGCGTGTGGTCGCGAGCTGGAGACTATCGGGATCTACACAGGCATCGCATGATGACACATGGTCGGCAGGCCTTCACCATGCGCTATGGATGCACTGTGGAACCCGAAGTTCGTGATTCCGCTTTCAACTCGTCCTTCTACAAAGCCTATGAAGTCGCTCATACTGCGTGGCAGACACTTCTCAAGCATCATGGACCCCATGTAGCAGAGTATGCTGTGCCATTTGGTGCCATGCAGAACTACATGATGCATATGTCTGCTCGCGCACTGTATTGGATGTCTGAGCTACGCACGGGGCCTCAAGGAAGACCTGAGTATCGGATGTTGTCCATGCAGATGGCAGATCATGCTGGGGCTGTTCATCCTGCTTTGTTTTCTACGTTGCGAATTGATCGCAATTCATATTCGCTTTCACGACGGGAGTCTGAAATCAAAGCCTCCAAACGAAGTGTTCGTTAGGCTGTGTCCGATATTGCATGCACGTGCTTATGCAATCTTGTCAAAAGGCATGGGTAGCTCTGATGCTGGATCAAACTGACTCCTGAGAAGAACATATACCCTTCTGAACATACTCATATCAGTGAATGACTTGCACAATGTAGTGCTTGTGATAATAGGCGTCCCCTGTGCCAAAGGTTTGGGTGGGTGTTGTTGGGGTTGGCTTGTATGTTTTCTTGGTGATGTGTTCCTGTAGATATGCACCCACATCAGGGTTGCTCAAGAGCCTCACAGCTTTGTAGGTGTTGGTGAGTGTTGCAATAAGTGTCTTCATGATATTAGTGGTATTTGCGGATAACACTTGTAACAACACCCGCAATTTCAAGTGATTGTTGAGGTCTAATCGGAGGATAGTTTTTGTTTGCTGGCATGAGTACGACACTTCCCTGTTGCTTTTGGTAATATTTGAGCGTCCATTCGCCGTCAACATGCGCTGCGACAATATCTCCGAGTTTTATGGGTTGCATGCGGTCAATGAGAACAAGATCTCCATCATGAATGCCTGCTTCGATCATGGAATCGCCAGACACGGTGAGCACAAATGTGGCTTCTGGACGTGTAATGAGGTATTCATCAAAAGATACAAGATCGTTGATTTCTTCATCTGCGACGGTCGGAAACCCCGCTTTAATAAGTCCTGATTGTGGAAGTGGAGAAAAAAGCTTGAGAGGAAGAAGCTTCCCCTTTTCATCCTTGCCAAGGTATCCCATGTCGATAAGCTTTTCGGCAAGCTTATATGCTGCATTTTTAGATGCAAAGCCCATGAGGTCAGCGAGTTCCTGGTATGTGGGAAGTCGTCTCTGTTTCTTGAAAAATGAGC
>CAZPDN010000024.1:0-7632 GCA_964585435.1 uncultured Gammaproteobacteria bacterium | reverse complement strand
TTCTTTATGTTCAAGAAGTAAAGATCTCGTTTTGGGAGATGGTACTGTATCTACATTGTTATAGAGCTCTTCAACTGAGCCATAGTGATTGATAAGTTGTGATGCGGTTTTCGGTCCAATGCCCTTAACACCTTTGTAATTGTCTGATGGGTCACCAGCGAGAGCTTTGAAATCAGGTATGCGAGCAGGAGTCACGCCACATTTTTCCAGCACAGCTTGCGTATCATAGAGTTTACCTTGTGAAAACCCCAGAGATGGTGTCAAAACATGAACGTGGTCGTTAACAAGTTGGAAGATATCTTTATCTCCCGTGAGAATAGTCACACGTAATCCCATTTCTCGAGCTGTTCGTGTAGCTACTGCGATAAGATCATCAGCCTCATATCCCCCCTTCTTGTAGAATGGGATCCCTGCGCTTGTGAGAAACTCCTCGACCATGGGAAATTGGCGAATAAGATCCTCATGTGTTTCGGGGCGTTGTGTACGATATTGAGCGAAAAGCTCATCTCGGAAGGTGGGTTCTGCTGTATCAAAGCATACGAGGATATGCGTAGGTAGTAGCTCTGATTGAAGCTTATGCAGTACTGATGCAAAGCCGTAGACAGCATTTGTAGGGGTGCCATTTTTGGATTTAAACTCAGGAAGGGCATGATACGCTCTATGCATGAGTGCGTTACCATCAATGATGAGGAGCTTGCCAGTTGGAGATGTGGTCATTGCTACAGTATATCAAGCCTTGGGTTGCTTGAGAGACTTTTTTCCCACGAGTGCTTCAAATTCATCTTCATCAAGACTTTCTTGCTTCAACAGTTCAAGTGCAACTGCATCAAGCTCTTTTCGATGCTTTTTGATGAGTTTGAGTGCATCTACATGACACTCCTCAATAATCTTCTGAACTTCTGCGTCGATCTTTGCCTTTGTATCATCAGAGATGGTGTTAGTCGAGATACCCATACCCCAATCGGTTATGTCACTGCTAGAGCCATAGTTTATTGGGCCAAGTTTGCTCATGCCGTAATCCACAACCATGCTTCTTGCAATGCGCGTTGCTTGTCCGAAGTCATTGGATGCACCTGTTGTGACCTCGCCAAACACCACCTCTTCGGCTGCACGGCCTCCAAGAATGGTAACTATCATTGCTTTGAGACGAGAAGTGGTATAGTGCAATCTATCTGAACTTGGGGGGGTGAGTGTGTGTCCCAATGACATTCCCCGTGAAACGATAGAGATGCGATGAACAGGGTCAGTTCCTTCTTGAAAATGTGTTGTAATCGCATGACCAGCCTCGTGATATGCAGTGATTTTTTTATCTGCTTCTGATTGAAGTCGCTTCTTCTCTGGCCCGAGCTTAACTTTTGTAGCAGCCTCCTCAATGTCAGACATTGATATGGTTTCTTTGTTCTGTCGAGCTGCATAGATAGCGCCTTCATTGAGCATGTTTTCCAAATCTGCACCTGAAAAGCCGACGGTGCGACGAGCAACCTTATCCCATACTACATCCGCATCAAATGGCTTTCCTTTTGCATGAATGGCGAGGATGGCTTTTCTGCCCTCTAGGTCTGGATAATCCACTACAACTCGCCTGTCAAAGCGCCCGGGTCGTAGAAGCGCTGGGTCGAGCAGGTCGCCTCTGTTTGTGGCAGCCATAACAATAACTTTGTCGTTTGTCGTGAACCCGTCCATTTCAACAAGGATTTGATTGAGTGTTTGCTCCCTTTCATCGTGTGAATGCATACCGCTTACAGATCGTGCACGTCCGATAGCATCTATTTCATCAATAAAAATGATTGAGGGGCCGTTTTTCTTTGCTGTAGCAAAGAGATCTCTGACTCGCGAGGCTCCTATACCTACGAGCATCTCCATAAATTCAGACCCTGCTATTGAAAAGAATGGCACATTGCTCTCGCCTGCAACAGCTTTTGCTAAAAGCGTTTTACCTGTACCTGCAGGCCCGACAAGAAGTACTCCGCGAGGTGATCGAGCACCAAGTTTCTCATACTTTTTTGGATTCTTTAAGAAATCAACAACTTCCTGTAATTCTTGTTTTGCTTCGTCAACACCGGCTACATTACTGAAATCAATCTTGGACATTTCTTTGTTGTATCGTTTCGAGCGAGCTTGACCAAAGGAGAAGATGGATTCTTGAGCGCCTCGAGCTTGGCGAAACATAAAGAATAGGAAGGCGATGACGAGAATCGTAGGAACTACATTGATAAGAACATCAGTGAAAGATGAATCTGTGTTCGATTTGACCTCTACTGCCACATCGCTTGGTTTAATATCTGACTCTTCGAGTATGGTTCTCAAGCTATCTTCTGATTCTTTTGTTGTAAGATACCTGTCTCCGTTTTTATAGACAGCTGTAATTGAGTTTCCTGACCTTTCGAGTTTTTGGACTTTTTTAGCTTGAATGTCTTTAATAACTGCAGTGATGCTTTTTTCACCCTTCACAGATGTGAGGCCATGGTTTTGAGACACAAACATGTAGAGGAACATGCTCACAAAGAGAAGGATAAAGAGTGTCTGAATGTTTACCTTAAATTGAACAATCTTGGGTTTAAGTTGTTTTTTCGATTTGGGTCCTGTTTTCATGGAGTTCTTATTGTACCATATGGTATCTATGAAGCGAGAAGTGACCACGCACTCATATGCAGAGACTCAGGATGTGATGAATTCAGTGTGGGATTCAGTCATGTCTGAGCCTGATATTGCACAGAAGCCTGTGGTTTTCATGTTCTATGGTAATTTAGGTGCTGGAAAAACAGCCTGTGTACAAGCACTTGCACACAGATTAGGTGTTGAGGATGTAGTCTCACCTGCGTTTGTTATATATTACGAATATATCCTGCACAACATGCCGTTTAAGGCCTTGTATCATTTTGATCTCTATAGAATAACTGAGGAAAACGAGTTTGACTATTTGGGATTACGCGATATACTCGTGAGTGGAAATGTTGTTGCAATCGAATGGAGTGAAAAAAGCACCCCTATGAAAGAGATGCTCAGGGATGCTCGCATTATTCGTATTTCTATCCAGCATGGAGGTGGAGATACACGACATATGTCTATTGAATCATGAATATTTTAGCTATAGATACATCCTGTGATGAAACAGCTGTCGCGATAACGTGCGGAAGGCGCGTGTTGTCAAATGAGCTGTTTTCACAAATTCCTCTTCACCAGCAATGGGGAGGTGTTGTGCCAAATCTTGCTCGGCGCGCACATGAGGAGCGCATAGATGGAGTCATTGCCTCTGCTCTAGAAAAAGCAGACATGTCAATGGAGGACATTGATGCTATTGCGGTCACGCAGGGCCCTGGACTTGCTATTGCACTTGGGGTGGGGATACAAAAGGCGAAAGAGTTAGCTATTGCACATTCTAAAAAGTTAATAGCAGTGAATCACATGGCTGGACATATCTATTCGTGTTTTGCACAGGATGTAGATGGAATGCCAGATGTGCCTCTAAGCTTTCCCTATCTGGTGCTCTTGATTTCCGGGGGCCATACAGAAATGATTATGTGGAAAGGCCCACTGAATTTTGAAAAGATCGGTGCGACACGGGATGATGCGGTTGGCGAAGCATTGGATAAAGCTGCGAGATGTATCATTGATGAAAAGGCTTATCCCGGTGGTCCACTTATTGAAAAGCTTGCTCGTGAAGGTGACGAAAATTGGTTCACTTTTCCACTTGCAATGCGCACATCTGATAGCTTGGATTTTTCCTATTCGGGTTTGAAAACGGCATTACTGTATAAAATCCAATCCATGACTGAAGAGGAGCGCAAGGTGCACAAGGCAGATCTGGCAGCATCATTCCAGAAGGCTGCTTTTCAAAGTTTGGCCTTTCAACTCAAACGAGCAATGAAGAATTATGATATCCATCGACTCGTGGTTGGCGGAGGTGTTGCCGCAAATCAGTACGTGCAGAAACTGATTCAAGAAATCGTGAACGAGAAAGAAGGTTCTGTTGAATATCCAAAGCTAACAGGATTAACAGGGGATAACGGGGCAATGATAGGGATTGCAGCTCACTACTACGCCCAAGAAGGTATCTATGCAGATCCACATGCTTTGGAAAGAGATGCGAGATTGAGTCTATAGGTGGTGGCTGAGGAGAGAATCGAACTCTCGACCTGTCGCTTATGAGACGACCGCTCTAACCGCTGAGCTACCCAGCCTGAATTGCTATTCTATTACTTCACTTTCGCATTTTTACCCCCTATGAAGGTGATTACCCATGGAT
Organism: uncultured Gammaproteobacteria bacterium; assembly: GCA_964585435.1. Taxonomy (GTDB): domain Bacteria; phylum Patescibacteriota; class Microgenomatia; order UBA1406; family HO2-37-13b; genus 2-02-FULL-43-11-A. The sequence goes on along the minus strand of CAZPDN010000024.1, from coordinate 3,386 downwards.
ATGTGTAGACCTTTCCTTGGCTTGCATATATGGAGCCTTTGATTGATGCATAGAGCATGATGATGGTCACAATAAATGCCAATGGGATGCCAATAAGTACAAATAACTGGTCGGGATGGTGAGACTTGAACTCACGACCTCACGGTCCCAAACCGTGCACTCTAGCCATCTGAGCTACATCCCGAATACGATATTATAGCGCATATTTGTCAGATTGTGTATAATCACACTACTATTATGTCTGGACCAACATATATTCGATACGTAAAACCGGTTATTGATTGGATTGTGTCAGCGCTACTCATCATTCTTTTCTCACCTATAATTGTTCTTACAGCTATAGCTATTGTCCTCGACACGAAAGGCCCCATCCTTGCCGATATTCCCGAGCGAGTCGGTAAAAATAAAGTGCCATTCAAGATTTTCAAGTTTCGATCAATGATTCAAAATGCTCACATGCTCCTGCGTACAGATGAAAAGTTTAAGAAACTCTTTGAGGAATACAAAAAGAACAGTTACAAACTCAATGATGACCCTCGAGTCACGCGAGTAGGTCGATTCATACGTAAGTATTCAATCGATGAGGTCCCGCAGTTCTTTAATGTGTTACGAGGTGAGATGAGTATTGTGGGTCCACGCGCATACTATCTTGACGAGTTTGATGATCAGCAAGAAAAGTTCCCCCAGACACGTGAGTTGATTAACAAAGTCATTCAGGTAAAACCAGGCATCACAGGGGTGTGGCAAACATCTGGAAGGTCCGAGATCAATTTTGATAAACGGGTCGAAATTGACGCATCGTATGTTGACACTGTATCATTATGGGGTGATCTGTGGATTATGATTAAAACACCTTGGGCGATGCTTTCAGGGCGAGGAGACGTCTAATAAATTATGGATGATCAACAATAACCTATGCTCGGATTACTACAACCAAAACGAACTCTTCGAAGAAAGGGCTCTGGATTTCTACGCTCACTGCGTATGAAAGGTGGGTCGAAGAAAGTGTGGGGAATTGTGGGTATTGTTGTGTTCTTGCTTGCTGTATTTGGATATGTGGGAGTATATATGCCCGCTCGTCGCATCGAGGCATCTGCACAGAAAGTCATGGATTCAGGACGACGTGTGAAAGCTTCTCTCAAGGAAAATGATATTGATAAGGTCGAAAAAGAGCTTAAAACAACACAAGTGCTCTATGATTCTTTCCAAGCTGAAGCATCGCGTGTATATTGGATGAAATATATCCCCCTTGCAGGACTCTATGTTCAAGATTTCCAGAATGGTGTCGAGGCGGGAAAATATCTGCTAAATGCTGCTCAGGATTCTGTGGTCGCAATTAAACCACATGCAGATTTAGTGGGGCTCAAAAAGGGCGAGGACACTAATTTTGTGAATAAGTCTGCAGAAGAACGACTGCAGACTGCAGTTCTCACGCTTGATTCAATTGTGAACGATGTAGATAAGATTGCGAAAGATGTGGACGAAGCCCGGAAGCGAATCGCTCAAATCAATCCAAAAAGATATCCTACATCCATCGGAGATAGGCAGATCCGTCAGCAGGTAGCCGATGCACAAGCCCAGTTTGAAGGCATTGCTGCATTGTTTGTTGATGCAAAGCCTTTTATCAAGTCATTGCCTGACATGCTTGGGGCAAAAGAGAAAAAGACATATCTTTTCTTGTTTCAGAATGACACGGAGCTTCGAGCCACGGGTGGATTCTTGACAGCCTATGCTGTGTTTGAAGTAGATCAGGGTAAATTCACAGTCAAGACATCGGATGACATCTACACACTCGACAATGCAGTTAAATCCCATCCTGCGGCTCCAGATCCTATTCGCATGTATCACAAAAATGTATCCAAGTACTACATTCGAGACAGCAATCTATCACCCGACTTCCCTACATCCGTGGCATTGTTTGAGAAGTTGTACCGCACAAGTTCTGTTGCAACGACATACGACGGCATCATTGCTGTGGACACAGAAGTGTTGATACACGCACTTGACGTCCTTGGTGATACTCAGGCACGAGGCTTGAATTTCTCCTCTCGCATGGATCCTCGCTGTGATTGTCCTCAGGTGATATATACCTTGTTGGATGAAATCGACAGGCCTGTTGCGTATATCAAAACGGACAGAAAGGGCATTCTTGGGGATCTTCTTCTCAATCTCATGCAGAAAGCGCTTGGTGTATCTCCTTCGCAATACTGGGGCAAACTCTCTCAGGTTATGATGAAAGATTTGCAGGAGAAGCATATTCAGATGTACATGATTGATCCCAAGATTCAAAAAGCTTTGGCAGCTATGAATTTTGCCGGTGAAATTCGAGAGACAAAGGGAGACTATCTTCACATCAATGATGTGAACCTTGCGGGAGCAAAATCGAATCTATATGTCCAGCATGAAGTTCTGTCGAAAACAAATATTCAGTCTGATGGAACAGTCCAGAGGTCTCTTCAGATTACATATCGTAATCCACGTAAACACTCCAATTGTAGTTTGGAGGAAGGTGGTGGATTGGGAAGGGGTGGCTTGTGTATTAATGCGGTTCTGCGCAATTGGGTACGCGTGTATGTACCTCAAGGTAGTACGTTGGGAGAGTTCAAAGGATCTGAGAAGAAAGTTCGTACCTACGATGAGCTCGGAAAGACGGTTTTTGAGGGGTTCCTGCAAGTTTCACCTCAGGGTAAATCTGTCGTAAACGTGACATATACGCTTCCTAACAAAGTGGAGAATGAAAATGAGTATACTCTCATGATTCAAAAGCAAGGGGGGACAAGTGGCCATGCATATAGTGTCGAAGTGCAGGATGGGCAGATATGGAACCAACCGCTTGTTTCAGATATCGTGCTTGATATGAGCAAGCTCTAGTCATGAAGTCTATTTCTCATCAGACAGATCAGGCGCTCGTGCTTCGAAAAACTGTTGTTAAAGATAATCATCAGCGCGTCACCTTTTTCACGCGATCACATGGTGTGCTTGTGATGACCTCTTTCGGCTCTAAGAAAATCACAAGCAAACGCCTATCACATTTAGAGACGGGGAATGTCGTGCAGTTGGCATGGAGGGTAGAAGGTGATTTTGCAATCGTGAATGAAACAGAACTACTTTTTGCGCACTCAAAAATCAAGGAGGATCCACGCAAGCTAGATGCAATGTATAAGGTATTGTTTATACTCATGAGGCTTCTCCCTGAAGGTGTTGCGGAGGAGGACGTATATGCTCGCGTCTTGGCTTTCCTGAAAGATATATATGCGCACGATGTTACGACTCACATGGTACGATCATTCATAACAGATGTGCTTTTGACACTGGGATTTGTAGATGAGTCAACCACACAGCAGGCTTCGTTTGACCCCGTTGAGCACGTGGAGGGGCTTATTGGG
>CAZPDN010000023.1:1769-7663 GCA_964585435.1 uncultured Gammaproteobacteria bacterium | reverse complement strand
TAACAGGTAACAGAAGACTGTGGAGTAAATGTTATTGAACTTGAATTACCTGAATACCCAGAGTCTCAGAAGGAATACATTATGCAGAAAGTGAATGCGCGTACGCTTGTAAAAGGGGATACATTGAGGATCACGCTTATCGCTTCATGAATAAATGGGACATATGGGCACTGCTTGCCCTCGTAGGATTGGGAGTTTTCGGCGCATTTAACATGCTTGGTATCAGACCCGACCTGATGTCAAACTATCTCTTGTATACTGCCATAGCCTGGGCTATATGGATGGGTATTCGTTTTGTTCCTGTCCAGCTTATCGAGCAGAATTACAAGATTTTGTATGTTATTTTTATTGTATTGTTTGTGGTAACACTCATTGTGGGATCGCGTGATGTTGGTTCTACCCGATGGATACCCATATTTTCATTCCGATTCCAAACAGCTGAATTTTTTAAACCTGTTCTACTTGTTGTTATGGCATCTGTGCTGAGCTCTGCTAACAAATTTACCCCTCGCAAGACAATCATTGCTTTCGGACTTTTTGCTCTACCAAGCATCCTTGTCTTCATGCAACCAAACCTGAGTAGTGTTCTGATCTATATAACAACATGCGCTGTGATGTATTATTTTTCCGGATTGTCTACTACATATGTCGTGCGAGGTGGCATCGTTGCACTTGCGTGTGCTCCGGTGTTGTGGTTGTTGATGAGAGACTATCAACGTGCCCGAGTTATAGGATTTCTCAATCCTCAAAGCGATCCGCAGGGGCTGTCTTACAACATACACCAGTCCATTATCAGTATCGGTTCAGGTGGGTTTATGGGCAAGGGGTTGGGTTTGGGCACACAGTCACGGTTCCAGTTTTTGCCTGAGTTTCATACGGATTTTGCTTTTGCCTCGCTTGTTGAGCAATTTGGATTTGTAGGTGGGATGGCAGTGTTATGTTTGTGTGCCTTGCTGATAGGTCGCCTCGTACAGCGCGTATTCCATCAAAAGCAGTTTTCATTTTCATATCTATATATCATTGGGACCATTGCAATGTTGATGATTGAAGTAACAATCAATGTGGGTATGAATATGGGCATGTTGCCCGTCACAGGTATTGCACTACCTTTTATTTCGTACGGAGGTTCATCAATGATTTCAACCATGATTATGCTTGGTATTGCTATGAGAATGTAATTGTGGCACTTGCCCTTTGCGTAGGTGTAGAGATATGATATAATTACAAATCTATGAAGTTCGCAGTCATTAAAACAGGTGGAAAACAGTACGTCGTTTCTGAAAACGACGAGATTGTTATTGATAACCTGAATGCTGATGTGGACGCAATGGTCACATTTGATACGCTTGCTCAGGGTGATCTTGAGGCTGAAACTATTGAAATGGGCAAGCCTCTCCTTGATATCAAGGTTCAGGGCAAGGTTGTAGAAAACATGAAAGGTGACAAAATCCGTGTAGCACGCTACAAATCAAAGACTCGCTACCGAAAAGTAACAGGTTTTCGACCAATGCTCACACGTGTTAAAATTGTTTCAATTGCATAATATACTTTAACCATGGCACATACCAAGTCGCAGAAAGCTGCAAAAGGAAATCGAGACTCTATATCCAAACGACTTGGCATTAAGTTGTATGGTGGTCAGCCCGCAAAGCCCGGAAACGTTATCGTCCGACAGCGAGGCATGACATTTGGCGCAGGAGTTGGCGCCTACCTAGGCAAAGACTTTACTGTACATGCTCAGCGCGAGGGGATTGTACACTTTATTCTCAGACAGGGCAAAAAGCTCGTAACTGTAAAATAAGCTTCTCTTTGGTATGATAAGTTCATGCCACCATCTTTTCAAGATTCAATAGAGCTCATTCAGCGTCAGCATAATCCATTTGACAAAGCTCAGCTCATCTATGAGCTCCTCCAACAGCCCGGCGTGACGATTCATCTCGTTGCAAAGCATCTTTTGGTGTCACCTTCATCAGTATCTGTACTGCTCAGCATTCGAAATGTGCCTGAGTCCATTAAGGATGCATATTATGCGAAGCTCATAACGTTTACACACGTGCGGTTGTTGGCTCGCCTTGGGAGCAGTGAGGAAATGCTTCGCGTGTACGAGGAATGTCTTGCTCAAAATCTCTCCTCAACTCAGCTTGAAGAGAGGATTCTTGAGATTTTGCATGGCGTTGTACCTATGGAATCAGAGCCTGCGAATATCATGTATGCTCGACTTATTCAGGCAAAACTACGTATGTGGCAACCTGACTTGGATGTATCAATTAAGCAGACGCGCATTCGAACCAAAATTACGCTCGAGCTGAAAAGTGGACGTAGACAGGGTAATGCATTTCTGAAAGATCTTTCTGATCTTCTATCGGATTTGAAATAGGCCCCATCCTGTTTGTGGGGAAGTATCTGTAGAAAACCTTACCAATCACATCCGAGAATGGAACAGGTCCAAAAACGCGTGAATCAGACGACCGAGGTCGATTGTCTCCCATGACAAACATGTGATCTGCAGGTACAGTTACCTCTTGCCCCTCGCTCAAGAAGCCTCCTTCCGTTGTGGTTGTTGGATGTTGTGCAAACGAATCGGGAAACTTTGTCCCATTGACGTACACGTCGCCCCCTAGCACCATGACCCTATCTCCTGGAAGCCCAATGATTCTTTTAATGTATTCTATGTCTTTGTTGTCTGGAGAGCGAAAGACGACAACGTCGCCCTTCGTGGGTTCGCCAAACTTATACGAAAGCTTGCTAATGAGAATGTATTCGCCGTTGTGGAAGGTAGTATCCATCGAAGCGCCACGAATCTCGTTAGGTTGCATGATGAAGTAATACACAACGATGAAAATAGAACCGACAAATGTAATGGTTTCGAGTATGTCCATCACAAAGTCAAGAATACGCTTCAGCAGTTCCATTCGTACATTGTACGAAATAGCTAACCCAATTCTCAAGTGCCAGCAATGCAAAGAGAGTGATATAATATGCTTGTGAAAAGATGTGTAACGTGCGGTATGTGAGAAGGGGGGGGCGTGGAATAGGCGCGAGAGAAAGGTTGCTTAGCTCAGTTGGTTAGAGCGTTCGATTCACATTCGAAAGGTCAGGGGTTCGAGTCCCTTAGCAACCACTTTAACAACCTCCGGGGTTGGGAAAAAATAGATATGATCACGGCGATACTGATAGCATTCAATGAAGAAAAAAACTTAAAGCCTTGGTTGGAGCAGATGGCTTGGTGCGATGAGAGATTAGTAATTGATAATGAGTCAACTGATAACACTGCACAAATTGCGAAAGATGCTGGTGCGAAGGTCATTTCTGCAAAAGGACGCAATTTTGCCTCATTGAGAAATATGGCTGTCAAACACGCTTCGCATGAATGGTTGCTCTATGTTGATGCTGACGAGGTGGTGACGCCGGCTCTTGTGGCCGAAATTCAGCGCGCCACGGAGTCATCGCTTTATAAAGCGTACCGACTTAGAAGAGAGGATGTTTTTTGGAATACCAACCTTCATTTTGGCGAGGTGCGCAATGCCTTCAAAAAGGGAATCATTCGCCTCGTACACAAAGGATCTGGCACGTGGAATGGTGCAGTGCATGAGACTTTCCAGCTTACCAGTGGGACTGCTCAGACATTGGACACACCTCTTAAACACGTCGCACATGCAGGGATTAAGGACTTTCTTGAGTCAATCAATATGTATTCCACACTACGAGCAGAAGAATTGTATGCGCAGAAGGTGACAGTAGGCTTTCTCGACCTCACAATTCGTCCATGTATAAAGTTCATTTATACATATTTTCTCCAACTGGGTTTTTGTGATGGTCCAGCAGGGTTTGTCTATGCGTTTATGATGAGCTTTCACTCATTTCTTGTGAGGGCAAAGCTATATATGCTTCATGCAGGGGTTACTCAGCCTCAGAGTGGGGTTCGGGCATGAATCTGTTCGAATGACAGGTACTTAATTTTCTCTTCTCACGCGCAATTCTACTCGATCAGAGTTGCCTGCTCTGTCAGAAGAGGTGATGACCAAGACGTTTTCACCGCTCTGGAGCGGAACTTTATGTGAGAATGAGCCTTCATTGTCAACGACAACGGGTGAATTGTTAATCTGTGCAGATGCGCCAGGAGCGGTGCTTCCTGTGACGACAAGAGACTCTGTATCCACAATAACGCCATCTGTGGGATACGTGATAGTGAGTGTTGGTTTTTCCGCGGTGAATGTGACGCTATACGTGTCAGAATCACGAACCTTTCGTGTCTTCGGGTCTTTTGTTTCAACATAGATTGTGTTGTCGCCTTGGTTAAGCTGTGCTGTAAATGTGAATTCGTCCTCAGTAAGCGTGAGTGAGTCTTGTTGTTCATCATTTACATACAAAACAACCTCAGTCCCTCGCGTTGCGCTTCCTGCTACATCCAGCTGGGCGGAATTTGTTGCGTCTGGTATATCATATAGCTGAGCTGGGGCAAGGACATCGATGGGGCCACCAACATCCTCTTGCTTGCGTGAATATTGGGATACAAAGATAGAGGTGTTAATGAGCAGTTTGACTCCTACTGTTGCAAAAAAGATAACGAGCAATACGATAAAAAACACATATCGAAAAGTCTGTTGAGTTTGACGTTTGTTTCTCAGCATAGTGTGTATGGTGTGAGCCAATGGTGGGATTCGAACCCGCGACCTATCCCTTACGAAGGGAGTGCTCTACCAGCTGAGCTACATTGGCACTTATTCATGCCTATTATACCGTATACTGAATCTATATGACAAAAAAAAGTATTGCCCGATATGTCTCATTTGTGCTCGGGATACCTTGGTTAGGGGTGATTTTATATGTCTTTCTCACCGAAACTGGATTGAGCATCTCTCAAGCAGACACATTTACAAGAATCTTTTTTGTATTCACATTTCTTATTCCTACTTCCTTTTTCGTCTGGGAATACACCCATGGAGAAATATCCGACGCTGACATCACGCGCCGATCAGAAAGATACAAACTACTCACTCTCACACTTGTTTCCAATATCGTTGCCCTCATATGTGCCTATGTGTGGGGCACATGGTTGCTGTTTCAGCTGATGAGCGGGGTCATGGTAGTATTGTTGGCAATATATGTGATCACCTTTTATTGGAAGATAAGCCTGCACATGACATTCAACGTGGTGGGAATCTCCCTTATCAACATGACACACGATTGGTCGCACATGTACCTGTATCTTTGTATACCTCTTGTATATTGGTCACGCAGATTGCTTCGCAAACACACCACGTGGCAACTCCTCGCTGGCTTTGTTGTGAGCCAAGGAATCATGCTCCTTACTGCCGTGTGGGCAGGATTGGCTTAGGAGCGGGGTGTGAACATGAGGGTTTTGAGGAAAGTGATTTCTATGATACCTGTTGGTAGAGTTCTGGTCTCTACTTCATAAGCATCGCAACGATGATCCTCTGTTACTCCAGGATTAATGCCAGGTGGATAGATACCCCTAATGGCAACAGTTTGCCTAGCGGCTTCCATGTTTCTCACAGGTGCGCATTCTCTGGTACGTGGGTTAAAATGATTACAATTTCCACAGATGTTTTCCATGCCCCATAGTATACTTGAGGTGCTGGATAAATGCAAGGGGTGGAATTACTTCTTGCCTGTAAGCTTTGATATGATTTCGTGAGGATTGTCGCCTTTGAATCTCTTCATGTACATCCAGATAACACCTACTGCAAGTATACCTGCGATAACAAACTGTGAGATTGACTCAGACTTGTCAAAGCCAGCCACAATGGCATCAGTGCTTGCGAGGCCAAAGTATCCCAGATACAGGAAGAATGCATTTCGGATAAGTGAGCCGACAAATGTCCATGTGAGGAAGGATTTGAGGTTGAACTTGATAAATCCACACAAAATAG
>CAZPDN010000023.1:0-1759 GCA_964585435.1 uncultured Gammaproteobacteria bacterium | reverse complement strand
TAGAAATCGGAGCCGATGGAATGATAGGCAAGGCCCTCATGAGCAAGAGAATGAGCCCATTTCGCTTACCTGAACCAAAATATGAGCCCAGCTTTTCAATATCAGCGTGTGTAATGCCGAGGTACTTTCCCAACTTTGCGAAAACTACATCTTCTGCCTTGTCTGTAACACTATATAAAAGATATGCGCCAAGTGTTTTGCCCAGCGCCCCGATGATCACAATCCACACCAAATGAAGAACAGATACGTGTTGAGCGGATGCTACAGAACCTGCGAGCGTGAGTACGAGTGGGGAAGGAATTGGAGCAATTACCTCTTCAACGAATGCTCCCAGAAACGTGAACCACTGAAGCGGTAACTTCTCAGCGTATACATGAAATTGTTGCGTGAGTGTTTCAAGCATGGTTTAGTGTAGCACATATATATTCAAAAATGTATGAAAAGTATGAAAAAATGTCCCACAGACACACCTCAATAGAGGTAATGCCTGTGGGTGGGGGTCCTAGAGCTTCTTCGCACGAGCGAGGAAGAACTTTGCGAGTGCCAAGAACACCAGAGATGTTGTGATGAGGCCAATGCCCATTACCTCGTTCCCTGTTGCCTTGACTATCTCGTACACACCGAGGAGGAATGCCCAGGTGGTGGCGTTGCAGCATCCAATGCATGCACACAGTTGTGCGATCACTGAGTCTGGATGCTCAATTGCACTCCAGACGAAATACGCTGCCGTGAGTCCCATGACTCCCATTGCGAGAATCATCAACTCCGAGTTCACGTCTTGCTCCTTCTTGTGGATCGATTAAAAGTACAGCGATACACCCTGCTCGTGCTGAGTGTATAGCGCTCGTAGTATATCAAAATGTGTCACTGTTTGCTATGGGTTGTTTTTATTCGTGCTACTAGAAGACCTATGAGTGCGCCAATGGTTCCTCCTACAAGAACAAGCCAAGATGCTATCAAATTTATAGGTAGACCGCTTTTGACAGAAAAAGCAATCGAATGCTGAGTCAAAGAATCAGTTGAAATCAGAAGCCGAGCGAATAGAGCTAGAGTGTTTGGGAAAAATGGCATCAACATCAACGTGAGAACTATGCCACACACTGCGCCAACAGCTACAATGCGGTAAGTTGGGAGTGGATTGAATTGATTGTTTGGCATATATTTGCAACAATTGCTCGTGTGAGTCTCTTGAATACTTTACGTGCTTACTTCTTGAGAGAAATATCCCTTTAACTTCTCTACGAACTTCATTCTCTCATCGTGGTTAACCCAGTGCTTAGTGTCATGATTTTTATAGAGTTCATCAGAAGTGAATCTGGGGAATACATGTACATGAAAGTGCCACACGTCTTGGTTACCAGCAGGTTCGTTATGTTGTCTCATGGATGTGCCGTCGCTTGGATACGCTTTCTTTATTGCGATAGCAATTCTTTTAGCTGTTTTGTACACATTTTCGAGCAATTCATCAGGAATGGTATAAATATTCTCTATATGCTCTTTGGGAATAACAATTACATTGCCTGGGTTATTTATCCACCACTTTGGAGATACATAAGCAAGTGTAAAGTCATCTTCATAAACAATGTATTCTCTCCTGTTCACATCATCATCCTGACCAGAGACTAATCTACAGAAAGGACAGTCGTAATCGTATGGCTCATGAGAATACATGTATTTAAAAAGAATTTTTATATGTGTTTAACTGGTATGTAGCTGGTGACCGTAATAGGCTCGAACCACTTTAGCCGGGGCGACTATA
>CAZPDN010000022.1:0-8045 GCA_964585435.1 uncultured Gammaproteobacteria bacterium | reverse complement strand
AGGATCCATCAAAAGAACCCAGTCACCTGTGGCTTTCTGGATGAGTGATTGTCGGATGAGCTCAATGTAAGGAACAGGAAGCTTTGGGTTGACAAGAACGACTTTCCGCAAAGATGAAACATGCTTCAACATATCTTCATCCATCCCCAGGTCAGCCACTATACATTCATCCACATGTGCCATAACACTCGCAAGTGTTTGCTTGTACGTCTCTCGCTCATCCTTTATGGCTATAACACAGGAAATTTTCATGATTGCTTATCGATAACAGGGTGCAAGAGTCCTTTCATTTCTGTAATCAAATCCTCACCAAAAACAAATCGGAGCATACAATAATATACCATTACGCCAGCTCCTATGATGACAATGAAAGCATATGCTCCCAAGGGTTCTGCTACCATCCTTACACCAAATAACACGCTAGCCATAACAGCTCCTGATACAACATATCGTGCCACACTCCCAATGAAATCAAACTTCACAAATTGTCGTGCCTTTAACATCACGATGACGCATGACAGCGATAGAATAAGCACTGTCAATGGAAAACCAAACATGCCATACATTTTGCTCAATGGAATAAGCAATATCCATGTTGCAACAGTCCAGAAAACCATAAATGTCAATGATAGTTTAATTTTTCCTGTACCATTGAAAAAGTTTATGAAAGGGTTCGAATATCCAGATAAGAGCGAAGATGCCACAAAGAGATAAAAAATGGGAAGAGCGGGTCTCCACTTCTCATACTGTGGAAGAATATCTACAATCAAAGGCATCAAGATCATCATCCCCAAACTTGCAGGAATAAGAACCATGCTTTGATATTTAAGGACTAAATCTAATACACGCTTTTGTTTGACAGGATCGGATTGAATACGTGAAAAAAGAGGAAAGACTACCCTGTTCATATTATCCATAATGATTCGAAGTGTGCTTTCTGCCCACTTTTTAGCCCATCCGATATAGCCTAAAGCTCCAAAACCAACAAGTTTTCCCAGAAAGAGATTTACCAACTCATCCTTAATAATTGCCAGGAAAGACATTGATTGAAAAGGAACGCCGTATGAAAGGAGGTGATGGAGGCTTGAACGAACAATGCCCACCTGAGGCATCCATGGAGAAATAGTATATATTGCAATAAGCCCAACAAACGAGCGCAGGAGTACGCCATAAGCAAAACTCATCAATCCCTTGCCCTGTATCGCACATACTATGACCGTAATGTAAAACGTTGTGTTCTCAAGGATCTGAACCAGAACTATGCGATCAAATCGCACATGCCTTTCCAAAAAGACTGATGGTATAGTTTTGAGTGAAGAAATAAAGAAGCCCCCAAGGAGAGTCCAATAAAGCAACGTGCCCTCATAGTTTAGATTGTAAAACGAGACAATGGGGTCAGTCATAACAATACCAATAATCACCAATGACACAATGAGGATTTGTTGCAGTGTAAAGGCTGTTTTAACATCATTTTTTGTGATCTCCTCTCTCTGGATGAGTGATGCGGCAAGCCCAATATCTGAAAAGTAATTCAACAGTGAAATGATTGAAAGTACAGTAATGTACATGCCAAATATCACAGGAGAAAGATAAATGGTCAAGACAACATTCGCAACAAAGCCCAGCACCGCAGAATACCCACTCTGAAAGAATAGACTGAGAGCACTTATGATGCTTTTGCGCTTGAGAGAAGACGTTTCCATGGAATGCATAGTCCTACTAATAATACACCAGTGATGACAGATACGGTATTGCAAACAATTTGCAAAGGCGTTTGTACGTAGTCCACCTCAATAAGAGACTTTGGGTCTTTGAGGTCATACGTTGGGCGAGCAAGTTCGTCCACAAATGATGGCTTGACCTCCTTGCCATTTACACGAACACGCCAGAAGTCTGTTGCATAGATATCAATCATGACTTGACGGGCTTCGGTTGAGGCATCGAATGAAAAGGGTGATTCATCCAACATAACGACCTCAGTACCATCTTTAGATAGTATCTTTTGATCGAATGCAGGATGAGAATCCATGAGCCAGAGCGGGTAATCGACGCGTCTTGGGACATATTCAGGGATTCTCTTTACCACCGATTCTTTGATATACGTATCGCTGACATACAGCTTTTCGTACTGCTGAGACCTTAGAATCTCATCTGGATTTGCTCTGAAAAAAGGAATGGCGGTTATAACCGATGAGATAATTCCTACACACGCCAGAGCAAAATGAACTCGCTGATTGTGAATCATATTGACACCATACCCTGCAAAAAATGCTCCTGAGAAGACCATAAACACAAGCATTCTCCACGGAAATTGCAGAACCTGTACATATGCAACACCCTCCCACAAGGGTCGAGACATATCAAACACCATCAAGCTACTTATGAGTCCTAGCCCGGCAATACTAGCGAGTTGAAACGGAAACGTTTGTGAACTAAATCGTTTTGCCTTTACAGTGGACACAAACCACCCTAGCACACCCACAAGCCCCATAACGATAAGTACCTTTCCTATCTGAAAAGACATACCATCAACACATCCAGGCACTGATCCGGCGAATCCAATTGGAGAACTCCACACTTGTCGCATACATACGAAATGCTCAAGAACTCGTGTCTGTTGAGCAACAAATGTTGCGTGAGTCTGACCCAGCTCCAATACTGCTGGAATAGTGTGGGCAGACGAGAGTAAAAGTGCCACCACAATACCTGCGAGAGACCGCCATGATCTATATGTAAGCGCATATATCACCACTACCCCTCCTCCGACAAGTGAAAGAGCATTGTGCGCCAATAGCATACATGCCACCACCATACTCATGATCGCAAAGCGTCGCATGGTTTGATGTCGTACAAAGCTATCTATGCTCCAGAGCGCGAATGGAAACACAGCGATAAACCACATTTCTGCAAGATTTCCTCGCACAAATATTTCTGTACCTACATAGGAAGATGTTGCGTACAACACGCCAGATACAACCGCTGATGTATCACTCATGTGTTTGCGGGCAAAGAGGAACATACCATACCCTGCCAGCATAAACGCAATTGCAAAAGAAACTTTGAGCGCTAATCCGATGCTCAAACCACCTATATAGAAAGAGGACGTGATGTAGTAGGCAAGAGGCGCATAGTGATTGAATACTGGGTATCCCCTCCCATAATCAAAATGAGCAGAAATTCGCGGAGGTACACGACCTTCTGTCATGCTGAGAGCAAACTCCTTAACACGGGATGCTTGGGTCATGTCATGGAACCCAAACATAACATCTTTATGGAGTAAAAAACCAGGAATGATAGCTACAAGCATCAGAAAGATGCTTGCGAGAACAATATTTCTTGTATTCATAAGGATTCAGGGAGCAATTCAAAGAGATAGATCGCCCCTTTGTTACCTGGCTTTACATATCGCTTAATTTCCTTCAACGGCTTTCTCGATTCAAATGTTGAACATATATCATCTGCCAACACATCTCCCACATATGACGATTCTTTACAGTGACTATATACAACAAACACCTTATGTGTAGAGACATCTGCCTGGTTTTCCTGGAGCTTTTCATCTGTTAAAGGCCAGTACGCTCGAACAAACATGTCTTCACCATCTCGGATAAATGTTCTTAAAACATCTCCGCTCATGCCAAAATCTCCTTGGGCTACAAGTATAACTCGCTTACCTTCTGCATTGTCCCGTGCATACTGCACAATTTCTTCTGCACCATATCCGGATGTCCAGCCTTCAATATACTGACCTTTATCAATGCTGGGGAAAGGAAGCTTCTCAGGAGCGGTGACAAATGTGCCATACATGTAGCCATTCACAAGCACCATAACTCCCACTATACCAATGAGTATTTTTTTACCTCGAAGTGAGTCCAGCATGTATGATGCGGGAAGTATGAGCAATCCTCCCAAAGACAAAACATATCGTGGAAATAGAACTTTTGCTATAAAAGAGAGGGGAATTATTGCAAGCACTATCCAAATCCAATAATACACACTGAGGGCTCGATGTTTTTTGCGCATCACCCACAAACCACACAAGGCCAAAAATGGGAGTGCATAGCCAGATTCTACAGCAATGTAGTACGGGATTGAGGTGATATTGTGGTGGAAATACGCGAATGGATCAGCAATAAGCTCGGGAAATGTCAGTACAAATGTGGTGTTTTTCATTTCCACATAATGCATGTATGGAGAAAGCCTCTGTACATTGTATATGGTTAATGCGATTCCCATAACAACGCCATACAACACGAGAAATGACATCACTCTCATGAAGGTGTCGTTTCGACGATGAAGGACATCTTTGACGTACTCAATGGCTGATTGAAAAATTCCCTGTGATTGTTTTACAACAAGTAACACAAAGGCAAAAATCATCATGCCTGCATACAAACGAACTGATGATTTACCAAGCATCGCGAGACCCGTCACCATACCAAGAATAAGTGCCACATCAAGCCGAAGCGTCCGGGCGAGCAGAACAGAAAAAAAGAACATCCACAGTGTTGATCCATTCACAAACGAATCAACCAGTGCAATTCTGTCATAGAAGATAAAATAAGGTGTAAGAGTGTATAAAAGCCCTGCTATGAATCCGATTCGTTTCGAAAAGAGACCCCAACCAGATACAATCACTGCGGTGAGAGCATAGAAACCGGAAAAAACTGCAAACAATCTCCCTGCAAACAACCTGTCCTCAGGGAAAAACTTCAAAAAAGGAATAGTTGCCCATGTTTGCAAAGGCTGTCTACCATCCGTAAGGGATACAAATCGCAACGAAGCATCTTTCCATGCTGTATGTGCCCACTGCACATAGATACCTTCATCAGAAAAAATGGGAAGTTTTTCAAGAGCAAACAATCGTGTTGCAAAAAAGAGCGCATAAATGCTCACAATGATAAGCACATCTCTTCGAGAAATATGTGCTTTATACCAGTCAACTATGCCTTGTATGGTAAACATTACGCTTTGTACTTTCCTTGTAATTCATTAATTCTCATGCGCAACAAATCTTTGATAGTCTCAATCGTATCGCTCCACAAGCTCACGCGTTTTGTTTCGGCATGTTGCCATGAGACAGGTAGCTCACTGATCCCATAGCCTAATCTTCGAGCTACAAAGAGAAACTCGAGGTCAAATGCAGCGGACACTGATGCACCTTTGGCTTGGCGCTGTTGCGTGAAGATGAGCAAACGATCTATAATCTTCAGCGCCGCATCTCTTTTAAATCCCTTAAATCCGCATTGCGTATCGTCGATTCCGCGCAAGCCTATGAGCAGATTACGCACAAACACATACCCCTTTGACTGTAGTTTGCGTGTCCATGGAGCACCCTTTCGCCTGCCTGCTCGCGATCCAATGACAATGGGCTTTTCATCGGATAACATATCGACCATACGCGCTATCTCATCTAATGGTGTTGCAAGATCCATATCTGTAAAAATAACAAAGTCGCTCTCCGCCTTCTTTATTCCCGTAATGACAGCAACTGCTTTGCCCTGATGCTGATTTTCGATAAGTTTAAATTTGGGAAACTTGGGGAGATAACGGGCAATCATGGTCCGAGATGTGTCTGAAGATCCATCGTCCACGATAAGCACTTCTTTGATGTACTCACGAGACGAAGTATAATTTCCCACACGATCGAGCACGCCTTTTTGAATATTTACCTCCTCGTTGTAGCACGGGATAATGAGGCTAAATGAAGAATCTTTCATAGTTACTTGCGTATAAGCTTGTATATTGTAACATCCTCAACATCCCATTGACCCACAATATCTGTTGGCTGAAAATACGCAATATCCCATTGAGGATCTCCTATCGGTGTGCACGCTTCTTCACATACAACAAATAACTCCTCCGCCTTGATCAAACTTGCTCGCTCCACCGGCCTGTTTCCCCACACTTCCATAAAGTATCGATACATATAGTCACCGTAATGATCAGGCAGGCTTGTTATCTGAACAACCTTTGAATCACTTTCTTCAAAGATTTTCGCTGAGATTCTTTCGGCGCGTCGAATGAGGAATGATCCATCATTTCGCACATACGACAAAACCTCCCTTTGTAACAGAGCAAAAACTATCATACATACAACACTTACAACAATCCCCTTCCTCGCGCGAATGAAACCCAACCATTGGGCAACAATCAAATATAAAAACGGATATAACACTCCCAGATAGTGAAGATTTTTCACCTGAGTGAAGAAGCTCGTCAATACGAGCGTTGTAAGAAAGAAAAAGCTCGTCATACTCTCAAACATCCGCTTTGTGCGGTACATATACAACCCATACCCCGCAATGCCGGCAAGCAATACGAGTGCAGTCAGTTGAGACACATCAAATCTGAAAGCATGATAAAACAACTGAGTAAATGTATAACCAATTTCTTCCAAAGCAGGACGTCCTGAAGACCTATTTCCACCGCCCACGAGCATTTCCCAAATTCCCCTGAGATTCATAAATCGATTCTGAATATCAAACAGTATGAGAGGAAGTGTGAGAACAACCCATCCTGCCAAAAACATCCCTAGATAGCGAATCTCTACAACAAGCTTTTTCGCCTGAACAGCTCGCACACCATCTCGAATCATAGTGATACCCAAAGGCAAACACAACGCAAGCGCAACATAATGCATCTGCATGGAGACAGACAGCAATGCTCCTACGAGCGCATACCACACCATGTGCCGAGACCTCCGAGCTTCCCAGAAAGCCAACACACAAAACAAGCTTGTAATAGGCATGAGATTTGGGTTCCATGCGAAACGAGAAAGCCAAATCATGCTATATGACAGTGCCATACAAAAAGTTGTTACCATGGCGACCCGTTCGGAAAAAAATCGCCGAAGCATGACATACATGAGAGGCAACGAAAGAATCCAGGCAAAAACAACACCGTATGCCGGTCCAATAGGTTGAAGCCCAAATAGTTTCAGCCATACCGCTCCGTAATAGTAAAAGAATGGCCCCAAAAAGACATTTCCCACAGACGATGACGCTCCTATGCCAGGAAAATGCTCAAAGGTAGCAATTCGCTTCATAACTATTGCATCTCGGCCTTGATCGCCCAAAAACCCCACGAATCCTTCGAAATGATACAGTCTGAAAAAAGCACCAAGAAGCGTGATAGCTAGCACTGCAAATGTATATGGGTTACGAAACACTGATAGATTCATCTTTGCTTTCATAGTTTGATTATACTGTGAGAGCATATAATATTCGATACAATGAAACACTCCCAATCATCCTACTCATTTCTCGCATTCACTATTGGCACTGCTCTGGTTGCCCTTTTGATTAAAATTCCTGCAGGCATATTGGGAAGTGTGCTCATTGACATTGCTCAGCTAGACAATCCACTCTACTCTGCTTCAATGCAAGAACCCGTTCTCACACGCGTTGATATCGCCACGGCTGTAATGATTGCGCCCATTATTGAAACAATTCTTGGCCAGATGCTCCCTATTGAACTACTTCGCACACGCATCTCACAAAAAAGCTTCCTGATTGGGACATCAGCATTGTTGTTTATGCTCATGCACTACCCAGTCCTTGAATTTTTTCCTTCTGCAGGGGCAGTGGGAGTTGTGTTTGGCTATGCGTGGGTAAAGCAACGCGAGGTGTCAGTGAGGTCTGCCTTCTGGAGTGTCACATTGAGCCATGCATTGCACAATGCCATTGTTGCTGCAGTGAGCGCGTATATTCACACACCGTAAAATGAGGCACGAGCGGGAATCGAACCCGCGCAATGGAGGTTTTGCAGACCTCAGCGTTTCCACTTCGCCATCGTGCCTTGTGGTGTATAATTATACCAGTCTTTATGCTAACATTTCCCTCAACCTCAACAATTCGTACATGGATGAAGAAACACCGCATTGCTATTATCCTTGTCGTTGTTGCACTAGTGGCTTTGGGAGCCTTCTTATACAACCGCTCCAAACAAAAACAGCTTGAGGAAGTAGAAACGACAACTGTCAAAAGAGGCACACTTTCAAAAGAACTTACTCTTTCAGGTGAAATTGTTTCCAAAGAATATGC
>CAZPDN010000021.1:0-8345 GCA_964585435.1 uncultured Gammaproteobacteria bacterium | reverse complement strand
GTCGATGCTTATGGTGTTGGTGATGTTGGTGAGGTAATTCTCCGAGACAGACAGACACTTGCAACAGAGGGATTTGTGTTTGTTGTCGTCAAGATAGATGCACAGAATAAGCTGGTGGGTCGCCCCGAGTGTGTCTCGAGAGGGTTTGTGTATGGCAAAGGCAAAAACACAGACAAGGATAAACTCTTCAAAGGTGCAGGTGATGTGGTGAGCGACGTCTTTGATGCTCATAAAGGCTCACTACCTGTTCAGCGAGACATCATTATGAAGCTGGAACGCTACTTCGAAAAGCAGACAAACAAGAAGCCTCTCGTGCTTGTGGAAATGTTACGCATGTAGGTATCTGTAAGATCGTCGCCTTCTCCCATTAGTGGCGATGATACAAGAAATAGGCTATAGTTCTGCACGTATTTTTTTGTGACCGCGTAAGTGATTCATTTTCAAAGTCTTCTGGTCTTTCTATATACTTCTCAATGACAGCATAGTTCACATTATCTATAAGGAATTGAACGGGAGCATCTTGAGCATATTGAGGCTTTGGTATAAAGTTATTCCTTACATTGCTCCATGAAATATGCAACAGGAATTGGGTGGCAATTTGTATATTTTCTTGAGACGACGTTGATTCGATCATTTGAGCTTCGATTTCTCGACGCTTATCCGGAGTGATGTGCTTCTTCATATATCGTGAGAGTTGCATAGCTCCAAAGAGTGTGGTGGCTATTGCTGCAAATGGCAATAGTGCAACAAGATTATCTTCCAGCTCATCTATTCCTTTCATAGGGGCTTTTGGGATGGACGCTTCAAATTCCTCTCCCAGTTTTGAGTTGTCTTCCTCAACCACCTTATTTGGATTCAAACGGGTTGGGGTAGCGTCAAGTATTTCGCCTCGAGAGTCAAGTGAGAATGCATGCATTCCGTCTGCGGTTAAAAAACCCTCTTGATACCCTTCTTTCTCAACAGTAATTTTGGGGTTGATATACCCTGTTGCATAAACACGAGGCTCTTCGGCAAGCATAGTAAAAAGCGTGTTTGCTGTATTGCATTGCATCATTTTTGCCTTAGCCGCAGTATTTAGAAAGCCAACAGAGGTACTTTGTTCGGATAATTGTTTGGTTTCTGCTGGGTCATATCCATATTGATATCGAGAAAGAATGACAGCTGCAAGGGCATCATCAAAAGACAAAAATCTTCTTTCGTTGAACAATTCTCTTGCCTGATTAATAATTCCTTGAGTTGAAGCATCAAGTTGTTGGTGTTCCTCCTCACTGAGTTCAAAACCATCGGATTGTGCACGTGTTGTACGATCACTATCTGGTATAAATCTTATAGCCAACCTTACCGCATAGGGGGCGTGATCCAAATCTTGATCACTCATGAGTAACAGATAGCCACCCGATTCATCCCTTCTTATTTGAGCTGGAATATGTGTATTGTCTTCCAAAATGAGTGAAGCATGAGAAATTTTCATATTTTGTGGAGATGGAATATGTGAGTATTTGAATGTCAGTAAGTTCTTTGTTCCTTGTTCGATTGTGAGATATTGCTCATCTGGGTGTGCTTCGGAGAGTGGTGGGTATGATTGTGGTTCGGAAGAGTTGAGAATCGAAGTGCCAAAAATCCATGATTGCTCGCCTGCTATAAATCTCGTCGAAGTCTGTTGGATCCAATAGATTCCACGTGTATCAATTGTGCTCGAAATCTTCCAAACGGGTGTGCTAGGTGGTCTTTCTGATGTGAGTGCTGATGAGCTTACCTGAACCTCGCCGATAGGTTTCGCGAGTTCTTCTCGTTGTTCAATTGTGTCGTGTATATTTGATCCAAATTGAATGAAGGGAAACAACATGCCTCCTAGAATGCCGTTTTTGACTATGCCTGAAATCACCCGCATATTTTTTTTTGCACGAGTACCATTTATTAGGTCCTCTAGTCTGCGGTCGGTGATTTCAACCCCCAGAGATTGCATTCGTTCTTGAACATCTTCGATTGTAGGAAGTGGTTTCATGAGATCTTCAATAGATGTGGATCGCAGAATGTAATCAAGCACATAGAGTAACTGTGCTCGTTGATAGATGGATCTCGAAGCAAGAATATCATCTATAGGTTGGTCTGAGACTGATATGAGTTGTTCAAGAGGAATGTGTTGTGGATGTGGATGGGGATTTTCTGGATCCTCGATGTTGATTGCATGAGCTAATGGCTGACTTGAGGTAGAGCCCACATGTGTATCAATTTCAACAAAGTAAAAACCATTATCCGTTCTTCTTAGTTGAGTAAAAGGGGAAAGACGCTGTCTATGTGTATATCGTTGGTTTGGACTATCTGCATCAAAAGCACCTTGAGCTAGATAGCTAGCTTGAAAATTTTTTGCAACTTCTGTATCCAAAAGTCTATGGATGCGTGTCTGAATAGATTTGACGACGGAATCTGGATTTGGACAAGATGGATCACAAAGTAATGTGTACAAACTTGTCAGTTCTGGATCTGCCAGCGCTTCTAGTGCGTCCTTGACAATAGATTCAGGATCGCGAGTGAGATCGAGCAGTTCTTCACGTGTAAAGATTTCATATGCGGTATCTGTCGATCTATTTACAAGATCGTATTTTCTAAGTGCTTGGTTTAGAGATGTTGACGCTCGAGAAAGATCTTCTTTTTTTCTAGTTATATATACATTTTTCAGATTTGTATTCGCTTGGAGTGAATTGCGAATAGCCTGGAATCTGAGAGTATTGAAATCTTCAATCACAGCATCTCGCTCAGCAGTTTGTGAGATAAGAATATTATCAAAGTTAAATGGTGCTAAATTGACCACACATGCATTCATTTCTTCATCTTGAGAGCTTGAGTCAGTTTCACCGTCATGAAACGCTACGATCTCAAGTCCCAATGTAGGATCTGCATACACCGGCACTCTCATGCCTTCGAAACTTTGACCTGACTGCATCTCATTCAGTCTTTTATTGATTCGTCGTGATTTATATGATTGGAATATGTATGGGATCCAAGAGCTTATCAAAAAAGGTAGTAAATTGAGGGAACTGGCTGGATTTGATTCCATCTTGTCGATAAGGAACAATCCTATGAAAGCTAAAGTTATGCTCCATGCAGGAATTTTTTGTCCAGTTAGCTCATTATGTGTGCTGATCTGCTCGCTTGATGTTGCGAAGTAACCATCTTTGTCTAGGCCACCAATTGTGTGAGTTTGAGTGGTGTTGGTTGTGTCTGCATGATTTTGTTGTGGTTCTTCTGGTGTATTCATTTTAGAAATCCCTCCTGCCTTCCATTGACCTTTTTATGGTCATGTAATCAGCATACTCGAGATCTGCCCCAATTGGCAAGCCGTAGGCGAGTCGTGAGATTTTGACATCTGTCATGGAATCGCCGAGAGAATCGAGAAGTTGTTTCTTGATGTACATGGCAGTTGCCTCCCCTTCCGTGTTGGGGTTTGTGGCGAGAATGATTTCCTTAACGGTTTCTTTCTCTGATTCCATCCGTTTGAGAAACTGAGGGATATACAGGTCATCGGGTCCTATGTAGTTGAGTGGATCAATACGCCCATGTAAAACATGGTACACCCCCGTATAGTGATTGCCTGCTTCGAAGGATAGGAGGTCGAGGACATCTTCTACAACTGCGATAACTGAGTGATCCCTGCTTGAATCTTGGCACACGGGACACAGTTCAGATTCCGAAAGATTGAAGCAGGTTTGGCAATAGAGGGTGGATTGCTTCAATCGAGCTAGGTGTTCGCTGATATCCTGCAGTTCGCTCTCAGGCATCCGAAGCAGGTAAAAGCCAAGTCTTTTAGCTGATTTTGGACCAATGCCAGGGAGCTTCTCAAAAAAATCTATCGCTCGCTGAAGGTCTCGAGGAATGTGCATACATTACTCACTTATCTTCACGGCTTAACTCCATGAGTTTGCGCGCTGCAAGCTCTTGTGTTTTGCGAACAGCTTCGTTGATGGCTCGAGCTATGCGCTCTTCGCTTTTGCCGTCTACTTCAACAAGGGTTAGTTGCTGATCACCACGGACGACAACTTTTACTCCGTCTTTTTCAACTGTCACCTCTTTTTTTTGAAGTGCAGCCTGCATCTTGCTTGCCTGTTGGCGCATTTTGTTAAAATCTCCGAGTCCTTTGAATGGGTTTAGCATGTGTGTGATTACTAATCTATAACTTATGCACGAGTTTGATCATCGAGAAAATCAATAACTGCAAGCTCGAGTGGTATGTGCTGGATGGGCGCAAACTTCATCTCGTTGTATGCTTGTTGCAACATGGACATGAGTTTTGCACACTCCTTTATGCTGAAAGTATACTCAGTTTGAACGGGAACTTCAATGCCATTTCTACGCAGTAAATGAGCGTGAAGCTTGGTGAGTAATTCCTCAAGTATACCTTTGAACTGAGCTCCTGATTGAGCACTTGCTTGGATCCATTCGAGGGCCTTCTTGGTGTTCTTGTTTTGTAAAATGAGCAAGAGATCATCTCGCTGTCCTTGGTGTCCTGCAACGCTAATAAGGGCTTCCAATGTTGTAGCCCCTTGGACAACTGCAGTGTCTAACAGCTTGGCAGCATCTCGAAAGGAGCCATCTGCATGTCTTGCAATCCATTCAAGCATGTCCTGAGGCAGATTGAGGGATTCCCCCGCGCAAATACGATTGAGCATGGACATGATATCCGTATGAGTCGCTAATGTGAATGGTACGATCATGCATCGTGAGCGAATAGTGGCTGGAAGGTTATCAGCTTCGGTTGTTGCAAGGATAAAGAGTGTTGATGCTGGGGGCTCTTCGAGGCTTTTCAGGAGCGCATTGAATGATTCTTTCGTAAGCATATGCACCTCATCGATGATGTATATCTTATATTTTGAAACGAGAGGTGAAAATTTTAGCTCAGAAATGATCTCTCGTATATCATCAATCTTGCGATGTGAAGCAGCATCCAGCTCGATAACGTCAGGGGATGTGCCTTTAGCAATTGCCTGAGCATTCTCTGGACCGTTAAGTTCTTTGGCAAGTATGCGGGCAGTAGATGTTTTGCCCGTTCCCTTGGGCCCAGCAAACAAAAATGCATGAGGCATATGAGGAGCCTTGAGTATTTTTTCGAGCTTTTCTCGAACAGCTACATTATCCAATTCAGCCAATGTCTGAGGTCTGTAGGTTGTATAGTACATGTGGAAGCATTGTACCAAAGTTGGGAAAGGAATTACGAGTAGTGCGTCAGATTGTGAAGTCCATGCTTGATGAGGAAATCCATCATGCCATCGAGCGTCATATCTTTCTCAGCGGCAAGCAACACTGCCTGAGGAAAACAAATGTATATCTCTCCAAGGAGTGGGAGTGTGTCTTGAGAAGCCTCTTGAGCATAGTTAAATGTAAGGACGGGCTTTGCTACGTCACCATGTCCATACTCCTGTGCGATAGAGCGCATTTTGCGCTTCCCAATGAACACGATATTGAGGGCGTACGAATCAAGCCGAAGCTCATGCATCAGTTTTTTCGTACGCTCCCGAAGTGATTTCGTATGAATAGGATAGCGAGATGTCGTAAAGATTGAAATCATATCATCTATGATAGCATCCTTCTACGGCGCTGTTGTGCTTTGCGTCGCATTTTTCGCTTTGATTTCTCCAATCTGACATCAGAGCGACGCATATGCCTATCCTTTCGTTCAACATCCCACTTGATATCTTCATCTCGTGAGTGTTTGCCGAATCTGTGGAACAGTGTATCTGTACTTTCTCCTGGTTTCTTTTTAACAACGACCATGTAGTGACACCCCCTTTGTATTGAATGTTGTAATTGTGGTTGCATACACAACCTGTCATGAAAACATGACTATGCCGATATTATAGGTGCTTGTATGCAAAATTACAAGCTCGCGCTTCGATCGAATGACGTATCTAAGGCATGGATTGAATGCCTGAAGGCACGTTTCCTTGGCAGTTTGGATGAGCAGAGCCTGGTGTGCAACATTTGTATCCAGAACCTTGGAGGCGTGCTATGTACTTGCATTGTGCGCCTTGCTTACAAACACGTGAGATTGCAGTGGCAGGGATGGTGGTACCATTGAGTCCCCTATCTGTGAGTGTTTTGTCGCACTCAGCACCTTCTTCTGCGGTTCCATATTGTGGTGTGATGCACTTTCCTGCAGCACATGCCTGACCAGTATAACATGTACAAACCTTCTTCCCTAGGCTGTTGGGTTGACACGTAAGCCCACCTGAGCACTGGGAGTCACGGACACATCCTGCTCCACACACAAGTTTACCTCGATACGATGTAGCATCGTTCTTACCTGAGAGCATTTCAGAGCTTAAGAGGTAGGTTACTACAATTGCGACAAGCGCAATAATGAGTCCTATCAGAATACCTGTGTTCAGCTGAGCCTGAGGATCCTCTTTTCGTGCTTTGGGTGCATGTGACGTATGGAGTGCTTTGTTTTTTGCTTTGGTTTTTGTTGCCATAGGATTAAATCGAAATGATATACATTTTTATCCTACAGAATTGGAAGTGTCTTGTCAAATAGTGTTGCTACTTCCCTTTCTCGATAAATCCTAGAATGTCTTGCATGCTGAGGCATGTCACTTTATGCTTCGTGTCACGCGTTGAAGCATTTAAAAGCATGCGACCTGAAGCATGATAAAACCACTGAGCCTCAGGATCCCTGCTTTTGATCTTGTTGTATAGATTTTCCAGATTCTGTGTGTTTGAGGGGTGAAGACGAATTGCAACATTTCCGTAATGTGGTGAGAACCTCACAACCATGTCATAGCCCTTCATAAAAGCCACCTTGACTGCGCGATCATTATCAGTCTCCAGCACGAGAGTTTTGCCCCATGTTGTTTGAATGGTGTGACCTTTTTCAATGATTCGTTCTGCATGGATCTTGCTCTTCATGAACTGCAAGATACCAGATAACGCAATTTCAGTAATCTCAATAAGTTGCGAGTAGCGCGTTGGGTCAATCCTAAGGCTATAGATGATATACGCTAGAGAGAAGATATGCATATCATCATCTGCATCTGAGAGCATAACTTCTTGGAAATGATCATAGCGTGTCACAACATCCACGATGCGCTCAACCGCTTCTCGATCAGATTCACGAATGTGGTTTTCCTCAACAAGCATGTCAAACACGAGGCGTGTTGCTGACGTAAATTGAGCAGTTTCATGATGGTCGAATCTTCCCATACCAGTATCAACATGAATGGTAAGTGGGTCTGAATCTACAGGTTCATCATTGAGGGTGCGACCAGATGAAACAAACTCTACAGTTGCTTCTTTCCAGCGTGGCAAATAGGTATGAATAAGCCAGACAGCTCCAAGTGCATCGATGTCTGGCGAATGATGGGTAACAATTCGCTTCATGAGAACTATGAGTAATACTCCTTTATATTTTTGATCGTCTGCTGGAGAGAAAGCTTGTATGTAGAGCTTTCCGTGCGCTCCTTCCACTCTATATCTTCGCCATTTTTGTCCGAAACAACGAGTCGAAGTGGTGTGCCAATGAGGTCAGCAGTCACAAACTTTTTCCCTGCCGATACATCTCTGTCATCATACAGCACGTCTATGCCTTCTGCGGTGAGTGTTCGATACACTGCTCCAGCATATGCACCATCCTTGGCAAGATTAACAAGGTGGACGTCAAATGGACGCACTTCATCTGGCCATATCATACCATTGTCATCATGGTGAACCTCTGCAATTGCACCAAGTAGTCGTGTGATGCCAATCCCGTAACATCCACATGTGACGAGGTGCTTTTTACCAAACTCGTCTACATATTTGAGGTTAAATGATTCACTAAAGCGTGTTCCGAGATCAAAGATATTCCCTACTTCAATTGCACGAGCCTGTTTCACTTCATCTGGTTCGCAACTGAGGAGGATATGGGCGTTGTTCTGAACGACTTCTTCATTCAAAGCTCTGGAGGAATTGTCTGTATAGTACAAATCTGCTTCTCCTGCTGGTGTAATGACGTTGAATTCATGCGAGTGTTTCTTGCTAAAGTCTCCCCCACCAGCTTCTGTAATCTTGATATCCTCAAGTCCACATCGGGCAAATATGCGCATGTATGCTTCGGTGATCTGCGCGTAAAATTCTTCGAAATCCTGTTGTGAAGCGTGAAAGGAATATAAATCCTTCATGCGAAACTCTCTGCCTCGAAGGATGCCTGATTTTGCACGAGCTTCATCCCGAAACTTTGTCGAAATTTGGTAGAGTGCGACAGGTAGATCTTTGTAGCTCGTTATGAAATGCGTTGCAAGATCTGTAACCACTTCTTCTGCGGTTGGTCCAAGCCCGTATTCGTACCCATATTGCGAGGTAACTTTGTATAGAAC
>CAZPDN010000020.1:7431-8455 GCA_964585435.1 uncultured Gammaproteobacteria bacterium | reverse complement strand
ATCATTCTCTTTATCGATGAAATCCACAATATCGTTGGGGCGGGTTCTGGAGGCAACGGCTCTCTCGATGCTTCCAACTTCCTAAAGCCTTCCCTTGCTCGAGGGGAGTTGCAGATGATCGGCGCTACAACTCTCACAGAGTATCGTAAATATATTGAAAAAGATCCTGCCCTCGAGCGCCGTTTCCAACCTGTACTCACACCTGAACCAGAGGTTGAACCTGCTATAAAGATGCTCAAGGCACTCAAAGGTAAATACGAAGCATTCCATCGGGTACAAATCCCTGATGCAACGATTGAAGTTGCAGTCAAACTTTCAAAGAGATTTGTGGGTGATCGCTTCTTACCAGACAAAGCTATTGATTTGATAGATGAAGCGGCATCGGCTGTTAGGTTGCCACTGATATCTCTTCCAGAGGAAATCCGATCTCATGAGGATCGTCTCAAACAACTCAAACAAGAACTCGATGAAGTCGAAAAGCGTGGGGACAAAGTAAAAGCAAAGATTCTCCAACCAAAAATTGAAGATCTCGAAACAGCTCTTCATATCAAGCAAGATGAATACAATGACAAGAAGTCCCAGACGACCACATCCGTCACTGAGCAGGCTATCAAGGATGTCATTTCTCGCTGGACAGGTATTCCTGTTTCAAAGCTCTCTGATTCTGATACAGAAAAACTTACGAATCTTGAGGATATTATTCACAAGAGACTTATCAATCAGACTCATGCTGTCGAGCCTGTTGCACAAGCGGTCCGACGAGGGCGCGCTGGCTTGAAATCTACAAACAGACCCATCGGAAGCTTTGTTTTCCTTGGACCTACAGGTGTGGGTAAAACAGAACTTTCCAAAACACTTGCAGAGGTGCTTTTCGGTCAGGAAGAAGCGATGATTCGCTTTGACATGACAGAGTACATGGAAAAACACGAGGTTGCAAAATTGCTTGGTGCCCCTCCGGGATATGTGGGATATGAAGAAGGAGGTAAGCTTACTGAAGCTGTCCGCCGACGCCCCTACGCAGTAG
>CAZPDN010000020.1:5833-7421 GCA_964585435.1 uncultured Gammaproteobacteria bacterium | reverse complement strand
GATGATGGCCGACTGACAGACAACAAAGGTCATGTTGTGTCATTCAAAAACACTGTCGTCATCTGTACATCCAACATTGGTACCAAGCTCATTCAAGATGAGATTCTTGCTCAAGGCTCACCTGAAATTGAAGAGCCAACCGTACTAACTACATATACCTTCTCACCACGAGGCAGGCAAATCATGACCATCATGGGCAAGGTGTTTGAACGTGAATCCAAGGAACAACCATGGGCAAACATGATGCTTCTGGATTACTTTGCTGGCCAAAAGATCCAAGAAAAGAAAACCATAACAAAGCCAGATGGCACACAAGAGGTGCAAGAGGTGGAGTCGACTATTCAATTCCCCGGAAAGAATTTTGATACTCATGCCATGTCGCCACAGGGCGTCGAGATGATCACGTCTCAAGATCGCGTGTACCAGCGAACATCCACTACTGCAAAAGTGTGGAACACATTGACCTTGATAGATTATTTCAAAGACGGAGTTGTTATCAATGCGCTCCCTGATGCTCCAGAACAACAACTGCCTACTGCAAGGCTGAAATCTCACACATTTACCACATCTGAAGAGGAAGTGGTCACACTTGCTGATAGGTACTGGACTCGAAAGGGTGCAGAATCAAACTGGAAAACAGGCCTGCTCAAGGATTACTTTGCTGGTCACACCTGTGTACGTACAATGCAAACACCTGCACAACCACAGCAATCTCAGCCACAGCAAGTCAAAACAGATCAGAGCCAACCAGACACACAAAACAAGCAAGAAACAGGTGGTGCTCAACATCCAGCCAATACACCTGCAAAGTCTGTAGAGCAGGAAAAGGCTATTTTGCCTACAAACTATTGGGACATCCACTTCTTCACTCCTGAAGGCGTTGAGTGCATCATCGTTGGAGATAAGATTTGGTCTCGCAAGGCCCAGACAACAGAGTGGCTTCTCCAGACACTTCACGAATACTTTGGTGCAGACTTCCCATTAGAAAAAGAAATCGCAGCAAAGGAACAAATCGAAGAAGAGCTTGCCACGAATCAGTACGGCAAGATAAAGACCAAGGTCATGGGCGAACTTTCCAAGTTCTTCCGACCTGAGTTGATCAACCGTTTCGATGAGGTGATCATATTTGAACCCTTGAAGTACAAACACATGCTTCAGATCGCGGAACTTCAATTGAAGGGCATTACAAAACTGCTTGAGGAACAAAACATTGGCTTTACATGGTCAGAAGCAGCTAAAAAGGAAATCGTTCGCCAAGGTTTCGATGCAATCTACGGTGCACGTCCTCTCAAGAGAGCTATCCAAAAGCTTATCGAGAACCCCATCTCTACCCTCATTATTGAGAAGAAGATTGATGAGAGCGATTCACTCATGGTTGATTTTGATGGCGACACATTCATCTTTAACATTGAACATGTCTCATTTGAGCCTATCAAGGAAGCACCCATCAAAGCTAAAAAGCGTACATTTACCTGTTCAGTGTGTTCAACAACATTTGACACAGAAGTTGCACAATCATCCACACCTATCTGTCCCAAGGACGGAAGCAGTAAGGTGACAGAAAAGAAGCCTGAGCCACCTCAGTCCA
>CAZPDN010000020.1:0-5733 GCA_964585435.1 uncultured Gammaproteobacteria bacterium | reverse complement strand
CCCAAGGACGGAAGCAGTAAGGTGACAGAAAAGAAGCCTGAGCCACCTCAGTCCAGCAATACAAAGCCCGAGCAAAAGCAACCCACGCAGGAGCAGAAGCAGCCCGCGCAGGATCAGAAGCAGTCTACATCCGAGCAGAAGCAACCAACATCGGAACCTGCAAAGCCTGAGGCAGTAAAGCCCACCTCTAGCATGCCTTCAGCTCTAAATCCATCATTATCCTCACCCATGCCTCCTCGCGTGCCAGAGACCACTCAATCATCTGGCCAACAAATGCAACCATCCTCCACTCAGTAGCCCATTCTGCTCTTGTTACACTCTGTAAGATGTCGTACACTAGTGATATGAAATTCCTAGCAGGAACCGCTACATCAGGCAGTAGTATTCGTATTGGAAGCGGAGCGGATGCAATTGATATTTATAGCCCTCTTCGTCCAGAAATCACAAACATTTCAACGCTTTTAGATTTCGCAATGCCCATCACTTTTGCACTTGCAGGGCTTGTGCTATTTGTCATGTTTGTGTATGCAGGATACACTTTTATGATGTCAGAAGGTAAAGCAGATAAGATTGCAACCGCCCAGAACACATTTATTTATGGAGTTGTGGGGATTGCTCTTCTTGTCCTTGCATTCTTCATTACACGAGTGGCGGGTTATATATTTGGTCTCAGCACAGGAAGCATCTTCAACTAGCCTTACATCGCCAGGAGGTGTGATAGTATATGAGCATGCACATCGCCTCCCTTACATTACATAATTACAGAAACTACGCGGATGAGGTGTTTGAGTTCGATCCATGCTTGACACTCATTGTGGCTCCTAATGCCCATGGCAAAACAAACATGCTTGAAGCCCTTCACTTTGCATCAACAGGTAAAGGTGTGTACGAACATACCAAAGAAGAGCTTGTTCGGTTCGGTGAAGCGAATATGCATGTTGAACTGATCTTTCAGGATGAAAACGAGCATCGTACATCCTTTAAGGCTGGAATCGCCCAGCAAGAGTCTGGTTCTACGAAGCACTTTATGGTTCATGGTACGCGCAAAGGCATGTACTCCTACACACAACTCACACCACCTGTTGTACTATTCTCACCTTCATTTATGAATATCATTGAGGGTAGCCCTACAAAGAGACGTGATTTTGTTGACATCATACTGTGTCGAATTGATCTCGCATACAAAAAACATCTACACAACTACGAAAACGGGCTCCGCAAGCGCAATCGCATACTCGAATCTGAACGAAACCCCACCAAACTCCGCGAAGCACTGCACTTTTGGAACGACTTTCTCATTGAACATGCCACATATATCACACAGAAAAGACAGTGGCTCGCTGACTACATGAATACCCAAACAATGCCAACAATGACTCGATCTTTCAAGCTCGTTTACTCACCCAAGGAAATGACCCTTGCAAGTCTTGAAGAGTCATTCGAAAAACAGTTCTACCAAAAACGCACGCTAGTTGGACCTCAACGGGATGATTTCAGAATCGATCTATTGAAAAATGATGCATGGATAAGTGTGCATGCATTTGCATCCCGAGGAGAACAGAGACTTGCTTTACTTTGGCTCATTCTCCATCAACTGGATCTTTACGAGCACCATGTTTCACTTGCACCCATTCTGCTTTTGGATGATATCTTGTCTGAACTTGATGAGACGAACAAAAAACTCATACAAACCCTTGTGACACGCTACCAAACCATTCTCACAAGCGCCGAGCCCATCCCTGAAGACGTACTTAAAGCACACAAAACCATTCTTCTCAAAGCTTCGTCGTAGACAATCAGGGTGCATTTCTCAATGAGTAGAGCCCTCGCCATCACAGAAAGGAGCATCTGGTACAATAGTCCTTGGAGGAGTCCCATAGCGGCCTAGTGGTCAGGTCTCGAAAACCTTGAGTCTGTTTTCAGACACGCGGGTTCGAATCCCGCCTCCTCCGCCAGAAACAACCCCGGAGGTTGTACGGAGCGTGGTGGCAATTCAAAATGCCACTTTTTGACAGGTCTATAGTATCACACAACGCCACATGCATAAATCTATTTATTACTTACTCATTCTTTGCGCAGCACTCGCTGAAGCGATGGGTGACGGCGTCTTGAAAAAATGGGCCGTTTCACAAAACTCACATTGGTTTATACTGGGTATACTGCTCTATCTCACCTCAGTGATTACATGGGCATTTTCACTGAAATACGAACTTATCTCCAAAGCAATTATTGTCGTCATGATCCTCAACACTCTGTTTGTCCTCATCATTGGCTCTCTGTTTTTCAAGGAATCACTAACTGATATACAGAAGCTCGGAGTCGTCTTCGCCCTCATTGGTCTTGTACTGATTGAGTTATAGCTCCATACGCATTATACTCATGAGAATATGAAGCCGACCTTTAAAGCTTATCTAGCAGGTGGTTGTTTTTGGGGACTTGAGGAACTTTTTCGTACACAACCAGGCATTGTATCTATCACCGCTGGTTACACAGGAGGTGAGAATTCAAAACCTACATACGACAATCACCCTGGCCACGCAGAAGCGTTGGAAATAGAATACGACGGTGAGAAAACTAATTTCGAGCATATTCTCGATTACTTTTTTTGCATCCATGATCCCACCACTCTCAATAGACAAGGTAATGACATAGGCTCTTCATACAGATCTGCAATTTTTTATCAGAATGAAGATGAGAAGATTCAGGCTGAACAGTTCATCTCCCTCGTGAACGCTTCGGGTAGATGGCCACAGCGAGTTACAACCTCCCTTGAGCAATTTTCTACATTCGACCCTGCTGAAGACTATCACCAGGACTATTTACAAAAGCACCCTGATGGATACACGTGCCACAGGGTATATGGAGAGAGTTATCTCAAGAAAAAGTAAACTCAAACAACTCTACTTCATCATGCTATAATAGGATAATTCACTCATGGAAACTCCTCATCCTATACCTGTCGACGCAACTGCGCCTATGCAAAGAGATGCACAACCTGCACAGCATCCAGAAGCAATCGATACCCGCTGGTATAGCACATTTGAAAGCCTTGGCGCATTTCAAGCATATGAATATCTCGATGGAGACAAAACAGAAAGAAAAACACAACGAACTCTATTTGAAAGTGGAGAGATTGAACAACCCATTCTAGATTACCCCCTTATTGATCCTAACAAACTTAATGCGTGGGAAGAGGGATTGCTGAGTTTGAAAAGGGATATTATGGAGCAGGAGCAGAATGAAACTGTTCAAATGGCTTATAGAAGAAAGATAAATGAAAAGATCGCTGAAGTGCGTATGCTTCGCGCAACATTGCGTGGTGATCTGAGGCGCTTTCGAAGATATTGTGAATTCATCTATGGCAGACCATCTCGCGATGTTTTTTCATATACCATACG
Organism: uncultured Gammaproteobacteria bacterium; assembly: GCA_964585435.1. GTDB lineage: Bacteria > Patescibacteriota > Microgenomatia > UBA1406 > HO2-37-13b > 2-02-FULL-43-11-A. The sequence goes on along the minus strand of CAZPDN010000020.1, from coordinate 2,335 downwards.
ACAATTACGAATAGATGCAACATCAGCAGAGTCATCAGAAGGCGATTCTATTTCGTCAGCAGCACGTGATTTATTAGAAGTTCTACCTGATGTGACTGCAGTTGACTCACACATAGAGTTTCCAGATTCAGATATCATCGACTCGACTCGCTCTGTCTTGATGCCTGCGACTGACCTGCTCATTGGTGCAGAGTCACTACCAAATGCCCAATTTGCATCTACTGAAATACAGCTTACATTTCAAAATGTTCTTAACTCTCTTCAGGCAGAGGGATGGTCGGTGATCATTGTTGAGTCAAGCAAAACAGGAATCAGCGTTGATCATGAAACTAAACAAGTCAAAATACCTTCTGTCAGGTCTTTATCTGCAGTTAAACTGCGCAGCCTCATTGCACATGAGCTTGGAACACACGTCCAGAGAAGGCTCAACGGAGAAAGAAGCAAACTCATGCTTCTCGGGCTTGGACTTGATCGATATGAAAGAGGTGAAGAGGGTATTGCAACTCTGAAAGAACAGGTTATTGATCCAAGTGTAAAGGACTTTTCAGGACTGGAAGGTCATTTAGCAATTAGCCTGGCATATGGTCTTGATGGCACTCCTCGAAACTTTCGAGAGGTCTATGACATACTTAAGAAACATTTTTATCTCAAAGAACTTCGTTCAGGGAAAAACCCTGAGAAAGCCGAGAAATCTGCGCAAACAAGTGCCTGGAGCAGATGTGTTCGCACGTTTAGGGGCACAAATTGTAGCGAAAGAGGAGTGTGTTTCACGAAAGACCTCATCTATCGCGAAGGCAACATTGGCGTGTGGGACGTTGTGCGAAGTAATCCAGATGAAATGATGCGCTTTCAAGTTGGTAAATATGATCCCTCCAATCCAGATCACATCTACATCCTCGGTCAACTTGGCATAACTGACGCAGATCTGGAAGAACTAGAGGAAGTGAATTAAACTCACTAAATGATCTCATTTACCCGCTCTCTTTTCATTTTGGACGCTTCAATGTACAATACTTCATGCCAGAACTGACACGGCGAAAGCTTATTCAATTGGGCACTTATACGGCGATTGGAGGTGCTGGAACTAGATTGTTTCCACGCACACCTGATTACATAGCCTGCTCTGATCATCTTCCTCCAGAAATACATAGACGGATTATTGGCGCTACTGTTCAAGTAAATCGACCAACAATTCCCAAAGGATGTCCTGATGGTAGAAAAGGAAAATGGGCATCAGGATTCTATATTGGAAATGGCATGTTTGTAACGAATAGACACGTGCTCTTTGATGATGGCTCAGATGAACCGGTCGCTATAGATAGAAAGGCATCAGGACATTTTCTCATCGGCCATCCTCATTTTGAATATTTCCCCATTTCACGAGGGACATGCTTTACTTGTCAAGATCTTGCCATCATTCACGCAGGCGAAAGGGGTTTCACTTCCCTAGAACCCACTCTGCGCACGCCACGTGTTGGTGAGCCTGTTTATGCCTATACTTACAAAGGAGATACACGTAGACGCTTTGGCATGGATGCCATACACACAACAATTGGACGATATCTTGGTCTTGTTTCAACCCAAAATGTGAGAGGCGGAACAGATGTCGTGCACTCAATCTCAACAGATTTTCAAACGGATAATCCAAGACCACACATAGTTGGAGGTGCAAGCGGGTCCCCGCTTGTTGATGATGAAGGTAATGTTTTTGGAGTTATCAGCTCAAGAGGCAATCATAGAGATACCAAATTACAGATACGATACATTCATAATGTTGATACTACGCAAGTGTGTCATTTAGGTTTTGCTGTACCACTTCAACACCCCACGATTCGTGGCTATCTCGAATCGCATGGAATCAGATACCATAGACCCTAAACTCGTGTGCTACAATAGGGCAACTTCATGGATTCTACTATTGATGACATCAAAAGAAAAATAGACATTGTTGAGTATATCAATGCTCTTGTTCCGCTTAAAAAGGCTGGCCGAACATACAAAGCCTGTTGTCCATTCCATTCTGAAAAAACCCCATCTTTTACAGTATCGCCTGACAGGCAAATCTGGAGATGTTTTGGTGCATGTCAAGAAGGCGGGGATGTGATTTCGTTTTTGATGAAATGGGAAAACATCACCTTTTATGAAGCCCTCAAGGAACTTGCACACCTCACAGGTGTCAAGCTCGAAAACACACATATTGAAGATAGAAGCTGGAAGGAAAAGGATCTTCTTCTGCAAATCAATGCTCTCGCTGCAAAGTACTATTCATATATTTTTCAGTCACATCCAGCAGGTGAACAAGCTCGAACGTACGCCCGAGAAAGGGGAATGACAG
>CAZPDN010000019.1:7273-8593 GCA_964585435.1 uncultured Gammaproteobacteria bacterium | reverse complement strand
TCCTGTCGTTGTTCCTTCTGGAGTTGTGTCAAATAATTCAATCTCACCAACTGTGACATCCACCCTTACACCTACTGAAAAAGGTTCCACATCTGCTCAATCCACATCAACACCAGTGCCCACAACTCAAAACTTACCTCAGGCAGGTACCTATCAGAACATGCTTGTATTGTCTCTTGTTTCTATCGCGGTTATTTATCTTGCCCTGATACTCTAGGATTTAGGAGACAGATTGAGTCATAATGGCGTAGAGTTCGGCAGGATCTAGTGAGGACTTTCCCACAAGCACACCATCTATTCCTTCTGTAGTTGTGTAACTACGGGCATTTTCGCTTGTGACGGAGCCTCCATACAAATACAGACATCCCTCTCCAAGCTGGAGAGAAGATTTCTTTGCAAGTACTTCATCTGGTGACATACTGTTGCCTGATCCAATAGCCTCAACAGGTTCATATGCAACGATGCGCGTGTTTGAAGGAATGCTATCCTCCGCACCCCTCACTAGAAAAATAGGTGTGAGACCACCTTCTATAGCTTGTTGGTGTTTGAGTGCGCACTGTTCTTGGGTTTCATTGTGGTGTGTGCGACGTTCGCTGTGTCCAATGAGCACATGTGTTGCAATGCCTTGGAGTGAGTGTGCAGGAACGTCACCTGTGTATGATCCTTCTGCAAACTGAGACACGTCTTGTGCGCCGATGAAAATGCGAGGGTGATGAAGAGTTGTTGAGAATAATGATAAAAAGGGGAATGGAGGGCAGAGAATGAGTGTGTTTTCTGATCCAAGGATATCAAGATTGTAACTGGTGAAAGTATCGAGCCATGATTGCATTTCGTGCAAGGAGTTGTGTGCCTTAAAGTTTGCAATGATGTGTGTCATGAGTAGTAATTGATGGCTGAAAGCTTTATACTTGGTCCAGATTTCAATCAGCTGAAATTGATTCTTATGGTATGAATTCTAGCATATTTGACTCTCTCAACAAACAACAAAAAGAAGCTGTGCTGTGTGCTCATGGTCCTTCTATTGTCCTAGCGGGAGCAGGATCGGGAAAAACACGTGTACTTACGCAAAAAGTTCTTCATTTGATCGAAGATCATGGTGTGGACCCTTCTCATATTGCCATGATGACTTTTACAAACAAAGCTGCGCGTGAGATGCAAGAGCGCGTGAAGTACACGCTTGGTTTTATCGGGACTTTCCACGCCTTGTGTGCTCGTATCCTGCGTCGAGACGCTCAAGCGATTGGGCTTTCAAACGACTTTGTAATCTATGATGAAGATGACTCGCAGGCTCTGCTGAAAAAGCTTCTCAAAGATGTTGTG
>CAZPDN010000019.1:0-7263 GCA_964585435.1 uncultured Gammaproteobacteria bacterium | reverse complement strand
ACCTATACGAAAATCACACCAGCGATGGCAAAGTATCGTATATCAAGTGCCAAGGATCATCTCATTGGTCCAAAAAGATTCGCGAGTATGGCTACGTCTGATTATGACAGGGTTATTGCAGATGTCTATCTCAAGTATCAGGCCAGATTGGCCGAAAATAGTGCGCTCGATTTTGATGATATTATATTCAAAACTGTCCTTTTGTTTAAAGAACATCCGCACGTGCTGGAAAAGTACCAAGCTCAATTCACACATATTTTGGTAGATGAGTTTCAAGATACGAATACAGCGCAGTACTTTTTAGCAAAAATGCTTTCTGCACGATCACAGAATATAACCGTTGTTGGTGACTTCTCACAAAGTATTTATTCATGGCGAGGCGCAGATATCAAAAACCTCAAAAAGATAGAAGCTGATTTTCCAGACACACAGGTGTTTCATTTGGAGCAGAATTATCGGTCGACTCAAAAAGTGTTGGATTTTGCATATGACATCATCCATTCAACGAGCTCGCATCCTGTATTGTCCCTCTTCACAGAAAATGAGCCTGGAGAAGATGTTGAGATAAAGCAACTGGACAACGAGCAGGATGAAGGCGTGTTTATCGCTCACGAGGTTATGAGGATTGTGCGAGAAGGTGGAGCATATGATGAGTGTGCAGTGTTGTACCGCATGAATGCACAATCTCGTGTTATTGAGGAAGCTTTTCTGCATTATGGTATTCCATATGTGCTCATTGGTGGAACACGGTTTTATGAAAGAAAGGAAATTAAAGACATGTTGTCGTACCTTCGTCTGTTGATAAACAGTGATGATGAGATATCTCGTGACCGCGTGATGAAGGTAGGTAAAGGGCGCTTTAAAAAGTTCATGGAATTACGAGACACAATCTATCCTCAGCTTGCGGATACGAGTACAGATCGACTTATTGAACTTGTTTTTGATGCTACAGGATATGCACAGCTTTATGATCCCAAAGACCCGCAGGATCAACCCCGCATTGAAAACCTCAAGGAATTGCGATCCGTGGCCATGCAGTTTCCACAACTGACGGAGTTTTTGCATCAGGTCGCGCTTGTTGAGTCGGAGTATTCAGAAAATGAGAGACACAATCAAAGTAAATCTGGTGTACGACTGATGACCATGCATCAGGCAAAGGGTCTGGAGTTTTTGAATGTTTTTATTGTGGGTTTGGAGGAGGGCATTCTACCTCATTCACGATCAATATATGATAGTGATGAATTGGAAGAAGAGAGGCGTTTATTGTATGTTGGTATTACGAGGGCTAAAAAAAAGCTATACTTAACATATGTCGTGAGACGGTTTATGTTTGGTAAGCGCATGTTTGTACAACCCTCGCGATTTTTAGATAAACACATTGATACTCATGATTTTGCACGGACTTTTTAATGATTGAAACATATACAACACAACCTGCTCACTGGAACGAGAAAGCTATTCATCCGCTTGTGTCATGGGAGTGGGGAGAAGCTCGTGAAAAAATGGGCGTTCAGGTTGTGCGTGTTGGAGAGACTCACAATGGAGAGCTGTCCGACACATATCAGATGACACTTCATCCCCTACCTCACACTCCCTACTTCATTGGCTATGTTCCTCGTACACGCATTCCATCCCCCGAGGTTCTTAAAGAACTTGTGCACATAGCTCGACAAAAAGGAGTTCTCTTTATCAAGTTTGAGCCGTACGTGAAACAGTCTGAGGTACTGCGAGAGCATGACTATTTTTTCAAGGAATCAACCCATTCGAACCATCCCCTCTTCCCAAAATGGACTCAGATGCTCGATTTAACCCGTGGCGAAGATGCTATATTCGCATCGCTCAAACCTAAGTGGCGATACAATATCAAATTGGCCCATAAAAAGGGTGTAAATGTTCGTGAAATGACAACAGATGCGGGATTTGAGGTCTTTTCAAAATTGTATTTTGAAACTGCTCATCGTCAAGAGTATGCAGGACATTCAAAACAGTATCACCGAACTGTGTTTGAAACACTGAAAGATTCCATGAGTCATATCCTTGTCGCGTGGTACGAAGGTGTTCCTCTTGGAGCATATCATGTATTCCTGTTTAATGATGTATTGTACTACCCTTATGGAGGTTCATCTTTGGAGCATAGAAATGTGATGGGTTCAAATGCATTAATGTGGGAAACAATACGATTTGGGCTTCGCCACGGTGCGCATACATTTGATATGTGGGGCTCATTGTCACCTGATTATGCTGGAGATGATTCAGCATGGGGAGGATTTACCCGGTTTAAAGAAGGATATGGGACAGACTTTGTTGAGTTTGTAGGAAGTTATGATGTAGTGCTCAATCCAATTTTGTATCGTGTGTATAATGTTGCACACATAGTTCGATCGAAATTCTTTCTGTAAACATGAGTCAACCATCGTATCAGTCGCTCTTTCAGGGGCTTAATCCAGTCCAAAGAGAGGCTGTGGAGACAATCGAAGGTCCCGTTATGCTCATGGCTGGGCCAGGAACAGGAAAAACGCATGTTTTGGCAATGCGCATTGCCCACATCATCCATACAACAGACACGCCAGCACATGCCATTCTTGCACTGACGTTCACAGAATCGGCAGCGATGAATATGCGTGAGCGCGTCGTAAAGTTGATCGGGAAAGATGGATATTACGTAAACATCATGACCTTCCATGCTTTTTGTACGGATGTGCTGAAGTCCCATCCAGAATTTTTTCCAATTGATAGACAAAGTGAACCTCTGTCCGAGCTGGACAAATATGAGAGTATTCAGAACATTTTGCTCAGTCAGACTTTTACCGCACTGAAACCTTTTTCATCCCCAACATTCTATGTGAGAGATTGTATACAGGCGCTCTCTCAGTTAAAGCGAGAAGGTGTTACTCCTGATGAGTACGAGCAGATGGTAAAGGATGAGTATGGCAATGCCTTCGCGGACGCGACACTGTCAAAATCTGTGCGCACATCAGCTCAAAAGAAATATGACAAAAATATAGAACTTGTGGCGCTGTATCGAGAATATCAGTCATATCTTCGCGCCCGTCGACGGTATGATTTTGATGACATGATTGCGCTCGTTGTCGAAGCATTCCAGACTCACGAGGATTTGCTTCTCGAATATCAGGAAAAGCTTCATTACTTTCTTGTCGATGAGTATCAGGATACAAATACATCTCAAAATCATGTCGTACATATGCTTGCTGGATATTGGGGCGAGAATGCCAATTTGTTTGTAGTTGGCGATCCACATCAATCTATTTATAGATTTCAAGGAGCTTCAATCGAAAACACACTTGAATTTGTGCACACATATCCACGAGCACGGATACTTACACTTGAGACAGGGTATAGGTGTCATCAAAAGATCTATGATGTGGCTAGTGAGGTTGTTTCACACAATGCTTTGACATCTCACGTTCATTCCCCTGAAATTCAGAAGGCCCTTCAGACAACCTTGAAGCGCTTTGATGGGGACGAGGGCGAAAAGATTTCGTATGGGGTCTTCCCATCCCGCACTGTTGAATTGATGTATGCCGCACAAGAAATACTCCGGCTCCAATCTTCCGGGGTTCCCCTCGAAGACATGGCTGTGCTGTATAGGCATAACTCTGATGCTATCGACATGCAGGGTGTTTTAGAGAAAGTAGGGGTTGCTTATGAGATTGAAGGTGGTGAAGATATACTCCAAGCAGAAATGATTCGACAACTCCTGCAACTGATGAAGGTGGTTTTGGAAGTGCGATCGGGCGAAAGCTATGATTCTTTGTTTGAAGCTCTGTTGTATGAGTGGACACCCATACAACCTCTGTTGGCCATGAAGATTGCGCAGTCTGCGGGGCGAGGAAAAATGGCTATCTCAGAGCTGGTGGAAAAAGGATATGATGTTTTCAAAAAACACTACACTCGCGATGATGTGACACCTCTGGAATTTTATGAAGCTCAGGAATGCATGCGCAAGATTGTCGCATGGGGGATATCTGATATGCAAATGATATTCACGCAATGGTTTGAAATGTTCATAGAAGAATCAGGTTATCTTGCGTATATTTTGAAACAGGAGAATAAAATTGAACTTGTTACTAACCTCAATTCTTTGTTCAGAGAAATAAAAGCTCGCGTCCAGGTAGCGCACCACATGAAGCTGGCAGATTTTGTAGCATCTATTGATGTTATGCTCGAGTATTCAATTCACGTCCATGCAGAAGATTTAAATGTAAGGACAGGTGCAGTGCATCTATCAACAGTACATAAAGCGAAAGGAAGAGAATGGAAACATGTATTCATGATTCATTGTCAGGATGGTAAATGGGGGAATACTCGTTCACGAGAACTGATCCCACTTGCCCAAGGACTTTTGAAGAACACGGACGTGTCTCAGAAGGAAAAAAATGAAGATGAGCGTCGACTCTTTTACGTCGCATTGACACGTGCATCGCAAGCTCTCTATATCACAACATCTGAAACAGTTGTACAGAATAACTATACAAAACATACTATTCCATGTATGTTCATTAACGAGATACCTGCGGATGCTCTGCGAGCCATCCCTGTTGCTGATACTGCTAATGAAGTTGTGGAAACGCTCGATACGCTCCTGCGCCCCTCATCAAGCCCATTTGTTCGTATAGATGACCATACGTATTTTGCTGATCTTGTGAAGAATTTTTCTCTGTCCGTTACTGCGCTTAATACATATCTTGAAAATACAGATGAGTTTGTTAAGAAATTCTTACTTCGGGTACCACGTGCCACTTCGGCTCACATGGCATTTGGTACAGCGGTTCATTTTGCTCTAGAGCAATACAACAAAGCAAGACATGATCGCATCGAATATACCAAGGAGCAACTTATCCAGGATTTTACCCATGCGCTCCATCGTGAGGCCCTACAAGCCGAAGATGAGGCTCATTACTCGCAAGAAGGTGCTGATGCGTTGGGTGCATACTTCGATATGTACAAACACGAGGAGACAAGCCCTCTGTATATAGAAAGATTCTTTGGGTATGGCATGAAGAAAATCCTGCTCGATGATATATCACTTGTCGGTCGTGTAGACAGGATTGATCTGATAGATGCTCCGTCAAAATCCGTGCGCGTTATAGACTATAAAACGGGAAAGACAAAGACAATGGGAGAGATCTTTGGCACTACACAGTCGTCACGATTGAGTCCGAGGGAACACGCGCTCCCTGAGGGCATACGAGGTAGGTACAAGAGACAACTCCTTTTCTACAAATTACTTGCGGAACGGGAAGCTGGATTTGATTATACAGTCGTGGAGGGGATGTTTGATTTTGTGCAACCTGACGCAACAAGTAAAAAGTTTGTTCGACGATCGTGTGGATTGGTTGAACAGGACGTGAACGATTTGTGTGAGTTGATTCGTGAAGTGATGTCTGAAATCAGACAGCTTTCTTTCCTCAAGGGCTAATACGCTTGCGCAAGTAGTGCGCACGTTTATTCTACAAAGTCTTTGAGTTTTCGAGCTCTGGTGGGGTGGCGGAGTTTGCGAATAGCTTTGGCTTCAATCTGGCGAATACGCTCTCGTGTGACGCTGAATTCTTTTCCAACATCTTCCAATGTCTTTGGCTTGCCGTCATCGAGTCCAAATCTCATGATGAGCACCTTTCGCTCTCGGTCGGAGAGGGTCTCAAGTACTTCGTTGAGATAGTCGCGAAGGAATTCTTTGGAAACTGAATCGTACAGAGTGGGTTGATCGCCATCTGCAATAAACTGCTCAAGTGTAGATTCCATATCTTCTCCAACAGGTGTTGAGAGTGATTTGGGGTGCTGAGAAATCTTGATGAGATTCTCAACCTCTTTTTCTGTGATCTCCATATCCTTGGCAACCTCTTTGTTTTTGGGTTCGCGACCAAGGAGTTGAGTCAGTTTGCGCTGGGTTTTGTAGTAGCGGTTGATATTGTCAACCATGTGCACAGGAATACGAATAGTTCGGGATTGGTCAGCAATAGCTCGTGTAATAGCCTGTCGAATCCACCATGTTGCATATGTTGAAAATTTGAATCCTCTTCGCCAGTCATACTTTTCAACTGCTTTGATCAAACCTCGGTTTCCTTCTTGAATCAAATCAAGAAAGGAAAGGCGACGACCTAGGTATTTCTTGGCGATAGAAACAACAAGTCGCAAGTTTGAGCGAATCAGAGTTCGCTGGGCATCAGCATCGTTTTCTTCACATCTTTGTGCCAAGCTGATTTCCTGTTCGAATGTGAGAAGTGGGTACATGCCAATCTCTTTGAGATACATCTTGATTGGATCGAGGGACTCACCCTGTTTTGAAGTTATGAGGCGCTTGAGTTCCTTTTCTATATCCTCGAGTGATTTGTTGGCCTCCTCTTCCTCGCGAGATGCGACGTTGTCGAAGATGTCAATGTTGAGGCGGATTGCCTCATCAAAGAGCATGTCTATCTCCTCAACATGCTTTTCGGGTTCTGGGAATACGAAAAAAATATCATCTATTACGATGAAGCCGTTTTCCTGTCCTTGAGCCAAAAGCTCTTGAACCGATTGAGGGATCTTCTGCATTGACATACCGGTGTACTATTTTACATGACACGAAGCTCTTTTTCAATACGCGCCAAATTCTGCGCAATTTCCTGAAGTTGATGTGGATCTGTTACATTCGCAGAAGTGAGTTGGTGCTTGAGAGAGAGCTTTTTGAGGTCCAAGATTGCTTTTTGAGCAGACTTGAGAATTTCTTCCTCTGCTGAATCTTCTTTATCTGCTGCAATATCATAGAGACACAACTCGTCAATAACTGCATTGAGAGCAGCAGGCAATGCTTGTGAAAATATATCCAGGTGAAATTCAGTCTGTGAATATGCAAACAGTGCTTGAACAATGTCTGCATATGAAGGGATCGTGAAATCTGTAGGTGAAACATGCTTTTTCATACTATCAATAATGCGCAAAGGAATGTCGCTCTGCAAAATCTTTGCAAGAATATGCTTCTGTAAGCCTTCATAGCGATTTACTTTAGATTCCTGTGTTTTTTGTTGCGGGAGAGGGGGAGTTTTTCCAGTTTTTGAGTACGCACGAATAGATGCTTCAATATCGCGGACTTCCGCATGGATTGCTTGGGCAAGTCTTTTGATATAGTGAGATCGGATAATCGAATTGCCTATACCGCTGAGAAAAGGGACTATATCGTCTACAATCTCCTTCTTTTGGTATGCATCCAGTGAAGTGTCTGTGCCATGTCTTGTGAGGGCTGTTTCAAGAATGAAGTCATAAATG
>CAZPDN010000018.1:0-8631 GCA_964585435.1 uncultured Gammaproteobacteria bacterium | reverse complement strand
CAACAAAAGTTATATTTGGGTCAGACTCAAGAATATTAAAGAGAGGTATTTCATTGTCGTACGTACATTACTGCACGCACTCCCTCCTATACTAAACAGTTAATAGCCCTTTATCAATAATAAGTTTTAGTAAAGCTCCCGGGGTCTTCTTGTCCTGGTGCAGGAAGGCCGCATCTTCACAGCCATTTCAATTTCGCCGAGCAGTAGTTCAAGACAGTTTTCATCTTGTGAAGCCATTCATGCAGGTCGGAACTTACCCGACAAGGGACTACGCTACCTTAGAACTCTCAGAGTTAGAGCTGTCGTTCACCGGAGCTTAAATCAGAGCCTCGTATACCCGAAGGTACATGTCAACCCCAATTCTTGACTTACCGGCACTGGACAGGCCTCACCCCCTATACTTCCCGTTTCCGGTTTGCAGGGAGCTATGTTTTTGCTAAACAGTCAGATGAAAATCGTTTGCTGCGCCCCAACTTGCGTTGGGGAGGACATCTCCCGAAGTTACGTCCAGCTAATTTGCCGAGTTCCTTAAACTACCATTACTCGTTTGCCTAGGTATACTCTACCAATCCACCAGTGTCGGTTTGCGGTACGGACATATGCACAACTCCGTGAAACAGCTTTTCCCGGAAGCGTATTGTATCGGACTCTCTCAACTCGCGTTGAAATTGTATTCATAGCTCGACCGAAGCCTAACTATTTAAACCCCCATATAGAGGGCTCCGCCTAACACACTTCGTCACTGTCCACGTAATAACGCGGTACATATGGTAACCGAATATTAACGGTTTGCACATCGAGACGCTCCGTTAGGAGTCGCCCTTAGATCCGACTAACCCACAGACGATGTACGTTGCTGTGGAAACCTTGGATTTTCGGCATTACGGTTTTTCACCGTAAGATTCGCTACTCATGCCAGCATTATCACTTCCGAACGCTCCACAAAGCCTTCCAGCTCTGCTTCACTGCAATCGGAACGCTCCCCTACCCCTCCTCAGCATAAAGCTGAAAAAGCTCCACCTTCGGTGAATTGTTTAAGCCTCGATCATTTTCGGCGCAAGATTCCATGCTGGGCGAACCCAACATATTACGGTGAGCTGTTACGCTATCTTTAAAGGATGGCTGCTTCTAAGCCAACCTCCCGTCTGTCTTTGGAACCTCACTTCCTTTCCCACTTAACAATTACTTAGAGACCTTAGATGGGAGTCTGGGCTGTTTCCCTTTCGACCATACTCGCTTATCCGAGCAAGTCTGACTCCCTTGGATAAAGACTAATGTATTCGGAGTTTGATTGAACTAAGTCAGTTACCCTCCTTAGTCCAGTCAGTAGCTCTACCCCATTAGTTACTCCAAGAGGCTATACCTAAATATATTTCGGGGAGAACCAGCTATTTCCAGGTACGATAGGCATATTACCACTAACCACAAGTCGTCCCAAATCATTACACCGACAACGGGTTCGGGCCTCCCTCCGATTTTACTCGGAGTTCACCCTGCTCATGGTTAGCTCACCTGGTTTCGGGTTTTTCAATAACTACTCAAGGCCCTATTCAGACCCGCCTCCGACAAGTCGGAAGCTCGCTTTCGCTCTGGCTCCCCAATGAAAATTGGTTAACCAATAACGCAGTCATTGAAAACTCGCTGGCTCATTCTTCAATAGGCACGACATCATCCCCCTGATAAATCAGAAAGACTCTGTCTGCTTGTTAGCTAATGGTTTCAGGTACTATTTCACGCCCCTCACCGGGGGTCTTTTCACCTTTCCCTCGCGGTACTAGTTCACTATCGGTCAATGTAAGTATTTAGTCTTGGAGCATGACCGCCCCAGATTCCCACAGGGTTTTCCGTGTCCCGTGGTACTTGGGAATCGCGATAGGGCACAACGGTACTTTCAAATACGGGGCTATCACCCTCTCTGGCTGACCTTTCCAAGTCATTTTTCTAATACGTTATGATCCCATGTCTCGCGTCCCGCAACCCCCGAAATTAGTATCGGGTTTAGACTTTTCCGCTTTCGCTCGCCGCTACTTACGGAATCTCCTTCCGACTAAAAGTCGGAACTCTGATTTCTTTTCCTCTGGCTACTAAGATGTTTCAGTTCACCAGGTTCCCTTCCTAACTAAAAGTTAGGATCACTGTGCTTACACACAGCGGGGTTGTCCCATTCGGAAACCGCCGATTAAATGCCTGTTGGAGGGCTCATCGACGATATCGTGCTCGTACACACGTCCTTCTTCGGCTTACATTACCAAGGCATCCACCATTAGCTTTTGCTAACATCCCGCAAAACAATTCTTAACGAATCATTTCGCGGATTTATTTAAATGCGAAATTAAATTTATTTTTCCTGCCAAATTGTCAATGTACACGCATTGAATCAATATGTACTGAATGATGGAAAGTAGTTACTTTAACTGCACAAATGCACAGAGAAAGCGCATACCTTCCACCAGTCACTACACACTGAGTATGTAAAGCTGTGGACCTGAGGGGATTCGAACCCCTGACCTTCCGCGTGCAAGGCGGACGCTCTAGCCAGCTGAGCTACGGGCCCATACAGGTATGATACCAATAAAGAGGAGAAACACGAAAGTGTGCCCTACGAAATATTGGTCATATTCGCGGGCTGATAGGAGACGAATATATGCACGCTCCAAGTGCCTAGCGAGAGTTGATGGAAATCAACATGTAGAGGAATTATATATTCTAAGGGTATGTTTGTCAACTATTCTTCAACAGTCGCAGAGCTATACCTGCGGCAAAAAATTGAAGTAATCCAATGACCACAAAAAGACCCCTAAAATCTGTAAAAAGGAGGATGTTACCACCTACTAATGCACCTATACCTGCAAGGAGATAATTACCACCATCGAACAATGACCATTCATGAGCCTCATGACCTCTATGTTCGTGTGTTGTTACATACGCTTTAAACACTGGCATATGGAATGCTGTTGTGCATGCATTAATAAACATTACTATCATGAGGTAGACGACAGAGTCTACAAAAACAAACAAAAATGCACTTGCGGACATCAAAAAATAGCCCAACACAAGTAATTGGCGCTTGTGAGGTGAGCTATCGAGTACATATCCAAAGAAAAAAGTCATCAGACCCTGGATAATCAATGCGAATCCCCATGTTAAGGAAACCATGTATGTCGACGAGGAAAATTGAGCTACGTAGAGGGCATAAATCGGGCTAAAACATGCGATGGATGCGATGTTGATATAGTTAGCGACAAGTAAATAGCGTAATCGAGAGTTCATGATTAATTCATTTTACTCAAATCAATTGCTTTTTCCACTATGATCAGCATTTCTCCATCCCTTTCATCGATTTTGCCTTTAAAAAGCACAACCGTATTTTCAACCCATAAAGATTGGGAGGTTGCAAACATTTTCGGGAATACAATACATTCTGCACTTCCTGTTTCATCAAACAATGTCACGAAAGCCATGGGCTCATTATTCTTCTTGGTCGAAACATGCTTTACTGCGCTAATTGCACCAGCCATGATGAAGACCTTGCCAACATCATCTGTACTCACTTCGCCAAATTTCTTTGTCACTTTGGCTTTGATTGTAGCTTCGTATTGCTTGAGGGGATTTCTGCTTAAACTAAATCCAAACACTTCTTTTTCCAATTGAATAATCTTGTTGTCTGAGTATTCCTGATCAGACAAAACCTCATCTATAAGCTCCAAGTGCTCTTTCCCTCCAAACAAATCAAATTGCCCTGATTGGATCTGCTTTTTCTTTTGCATTGCCTCCATAAGAGCCTGAGGATAATACGTGAGAAGGCTCTTGCGTGTGCCCATAGAATCGAATGCACCTGATTTTATAAGATTTTCCACACATCTCTTATTAGCTTTGGATGTATCAACACGAGCCAAGAAATCCCGTAAACCTTTGAATGGCCTTTCCTGACGAGCTTCAAGTATTGATTCGATAGCTGCCCTGCCGACATTCTTCACCGCGGTTAATCCAAAACGAACCGCGTCACCTTCGACACTAAAATCTATTTTGGACACATTTATGTCTGGCTGGAGGACCTGAATACCCATGATTCTTGTTTCATCGATGGCCTGAAAAACCTTAGCTTCTTTTTGCGCTCCTGCTGATCCTTGAAGTTCTGCTGATAACAATGCGGCCATATATTCAACAGGGTAGTTAGCCTTAATATACGCTGTCCAATAGGCTATGAGGGCGTATGAAACGGCGTGAGGCTTGTTGAATCCATACGCGGCAAACTTCTCTATTGACGCATAGAGTGTTGAGATCATTTTCGCGTCATATCCTTTTTTCTTTGCACCTTCAAAGAACTTTACCTTTTCTTTAGCCATTAATTCAGGCTTCTTCTTTCCCATGGCCTTTCGGAATCCATCTGCTTCACTCATCGTATACCCTGCGAAAAGATTAGCAACTTTCATCACCTGTTCTTGATACACGAAAATGCCATACGTTTCATCAAGTACCTGCTTCAGATCAGGGTGAAGGTATTTTATTGACTTGGGATTCTTCTTGCCCTTCAAAAAAACAGGGATCATTTCCATTGGACCAGGTCTGTACAAAGCCACCATAGCTGAAACATCCGTAATTCGGGAAGGTCTCAGATCCTTGGCCAATTTTTGCATACCTCGTGATTCCAACTGAAACACACCTATTGTTTTCCCCTCAGATAGGAGCTTGTATGTCTTTTCATCATCAAGGGGGACATCTGATATGCGTATTTCAGTGCCCGTTGTTTGCTTCACAAACGCAATAGCATTATCGATAATCGTAAGATTTCTCAGGCCCAGAAAATCAAATTTAGTTAGTCCAACACCCTCATTGTTTGAAACAACATTCAAATCGAGGCAATACATGTCATATTGGGTTACGAGCTTACCATGCTTGGCTTCAACGGCAAGAGGAATGTACTCCATCAAGTCTTTATCCGCGATAATGACTCCTGCTGCATGGGTGGATGCGTGACGAGTTATCCCCTCCAACTTCATAGCTACATCAATAACCTTCTTCACATCCTCTTCACCTTCGTATGCAATTTTTAATGTAGGACTCTCCTGCAACGCTTGCTTGAGCTTGACTGAAAATCCTTGCTTAGCTTCAGGGAGCATCTTGGCAATCCTATCCCCCGTGCTGTATGACATTCCCAAGGCCCTCGTCACATCTCTCACAGCCATTTTTGCCTCCATTCGCCCAAACGTGATAATTTGCGCCACCTTTTCTTTACCATATGTCTGTGTCACATATTCGATGACTCTATCACGCTGGACATCTGCAAAGTCCACGTCGAAATCAGGAGGGGACGGTCTTTCAGGGTTGAGAAATCGCTCAAAAGGTACATCATAGATAAGTGGATTGACGTCTGTGATGCGTAAAGAGTATGCTACCAAAGATCCAGCTCCCGAGCCTCTTCCTGGACCCACGCCAATTTTGTGTTTCTTTGCCCAGTTGATAAAATCCTGAACCACGAGAAAGTATGAGGCATATCCTTTTTGAATAATAATCTCCAACTCATAGTTTAATCGTGTTACAGCAACCTCACTCAATTCTCCGAGTCGCTCTTCTGCTTTTTGGAAGGCAAGTTTGCGCAAATATTCAGGAGCATCTTTCGAGTCATCAGGAATCGCAAAAGTTGGAAAGATGAGCTTACCATAGGGGATCTCTATATCAACCTTATCGGCAATGAGCTGTGTGTTATCTACCGCTTCAGGTAGGTCACGGAACAAATCCCTCATTTCCTCTTCAGATTTAAGGTAAAACTCAGGCGTGTCAAGCATGCTCATGCGATCGTCGTCATAGACCGTTCTACCTGTCTGGATGCACACGAGCACATCTTGCGCATACGCATCTTCTCGCTTTACATAGTGAGCATCGCACGTTGCCACAAGGGAAATATTGTATTTTCTCGAAAATGAGATAAGTCCTTCATTCAATTCCTCCTGTCCCTCAATCCCAGGCGCACGTTGGATCTCAATGTAAAAATCATCTCCAAAAATACTGTGATACTTTTTTACAAGTTTTTCAGCCTTTGACATCTGATTTTCACGAATAGCCATGGAAATCTCACTATTCATACATCCAGACAAACACATAATTCCCTCGTGATACTTCTCAAGGAGATCAAAATCTATCCGCGGTTTATAGTAATAGCCTTCAATATGAGCAAAAGAGGTGAGTTTAATGAGGTTCTTGTAACCCTGGTAGTTTTTAGCTAATAACGTAAGGTGGTAATTATTCTTTTCACCATTCTCTGCTTTCTCTGTTCTACTCCCCGGAGCCTTGTATGCTTCCATGCCAATAATAGGTGTTATACCTGCCTTTTTTGCCTCGATGTAGAATCGAAAAGCCCCATGCATCACTCCATGGTCTGTCAACGCAATAGCATTCATACCTAGCTCCTGTGCTCGAGCGATGATTTCAGGTATGCGAGATAAGCCGTCCAACAGAGAGTATTCGCTGTGAACATGGAGATGAACAAATGACATGGAGTAAGTATACCTGATCCGAGGTTAAAACAGCCATTACAATCTTGAACAGTTATGACAATAAGATATAATATAGGCCTATGCCAAGACAAGCTACCCGGAAAATAATGGAAGATTATGTACTGCGATATATATGTACATCTTACCATGCAGGTGATCCATTAAAAAATTCACCAACCGTACGAAGAAAAGGTCTTAATGCTTTTGAAGCTCAAGCTGATCATGCGAGCGGTGCTCATAGAAAACTAGTTCTTCGGGGAAATGATTTCTGCGTCGAGGAGATGACTGCAAGAAGTGCTCCCATGACTCGAATAGGTATGAATTTTGATGAGAATCATCATGGAAGCAGAACTCGAGAATGATTACTCCTGCATGCTTTTCCTCAACCGCTCCTGCACATCTCGTGCATCTGCCTTGCCCTGCATTCCTTTCATAACTTGACCGACAAGGAACATTATGACACCTTCCTTACCTGATTTAAATGATGCAACAATGTCACCATGTGCTGATACTACTTCATGAATAACATTTTCAAGCTGTTCATGATCGACTTCTATAGGCCGAAGCAATGTCTTGACCTGCTGACATGCCGTATCTATAGAATCTGTAGAGATGGCTTTGTTGACAAGCATTTTTGCCAATTCTGCTTCAAGCGTAGAGCTCTTAAACACTAAATCATCGCGGTTGGTCTGCATGGCGAGACAAAGCGCCTCATAATAATCTGCTATCTGTTTCGATCGAGTGAGAATGTACGCATCTGAGGCAGAGACGCCAAGCGTCTCGTATCGCTGACATCGTGCTGATGGTAATTCGGGCATCATGGCTTCAACATCAGCCAAAAATGCATCTGTTAATGCAAATGGGGGGATATCTGGCTCTGGCATGTATCTGTAATCTGCCGCGTCCTCTTTGACCCGCTGTGATACAGTCTCACCCTTGCTTTCATTGTACCCTCGAGTTTCTTGAATGGGTGTTTCGCCCTTTGAAAGGAGCTCAACATGTCTATCAAATTCGAAATCGATGGCTTTTTTAGCAAAATTAAATGAGTTAATGTTTTTTACCTCAACTTTATACTCTGGCAGACCTGTTTCATGAGGCTTGCGGACAGAGATGTTTGGCTCAAGTCTCATTGACCCTTTCTCCATGTCAGCATCTGATATACCCAAGTATCGAATAATGACCTGAAGTTCTTCCAAGAATTGCTTGACGTCTTCTGAGTGAGTGAAGTCTGGCTCTGTCACAATCTCACACAATGGCACACCTGCTCGATTGTAGTCCACAAGAGAATCAGTACCCTCATGAATAAGTTTGCCTGTGTCTTCTTCAAGATGAACTCGTTTAATACGAATACGCATCATTTCCCCCGTTCGCTTCGACTGCATGTCATAGTACCCATCGTATGAAAAAGGCTGGTCGTATTGGCTAATTTGGTACCCTTTTGGCAAATCAGGATAGGAATAATGTTTTCTGTCAAACTTAGAAACAGTATGTGTGGAGCAGTTGAGTGCCTTTCCAAGCAGAATAGCCCATTGTATAGCCTTTTTGTTTGGTACGGGCAATGTGCCGGGCAATCCTAATGATAGTGGTCCAACAACTGTATTTGGTTTTTTACCAAACCAATCCGCACTACATCGCTCAAACATTTTTGAGGCAGTCGCAAGCTGAACATGAATTTCAAGTCCGACAATGAGTGAATAATCTGAGTTATGCATATGTTTCGAGTATTTTCAAACGATCAAATTGTATTGATTTTTCCAAGCGATGAGCAATAGACAGCAGAGTTGATTCCTCATCGTGGCGACCCATCAGTTGCAAGCCCATAGGCAATCCCGTTGAATGCATACCCGAGGGTATAGAAATCGCTGGGATACCTGCTGCGGCGGCAGGCTCTGTGAGAATATCCATCTTTTCACCATAATACGCAAATTTTTTACTATCTCCTATGCGAGAGGCCACTATGGGTGTTGTTGGGGCGATAAGAGCATCGACGTGCTGAAAGACATTCTTAAAGTCTTCTCGTATAAGATAGCGAACTTTTTGTGCTTTCTTGTAGTAAGCATCAACATATCCTGCAGATAATGCGTGCGTGCCCAGGATAATACGTTTTTTTGCTTCTTCGTGGAAATGTGTCCTATCT
>CAZPDN010000017.1:0-9027 GCA_964585435.1 uncultured Gammaproteobacteria bacterium | reverse complement strand
ACCCAGGCCCCATCGCCTCGCTTGTCTTTGAAGGTTTTGTACTTGCCAAGGGGCCAATTTTGAAGGCTTCACCCCCACGCTGATGAGTAGAAGTTCTTTGAGTCTCCTTTGAAGCATGTAG
Organism: uncultured Gammaproteobacteria bacterium; assembly: GCA_964585435.1. Classification (GTDB taxonomy): domain Bacteria; phylum Patescibacteriota; class Microgenomatia; order UBA1406; family HO2-37-13b; genus 2-02-FULL-43-11-A. Next base: position 8,906 of record CAZPDN010000017.1, on the reverse strand, counting down.
AGCACGAGCTGAGGTTCCGTATGTTGATATACTGCTTGAAGCAGAGAGTATGTGTATTTGAGATTTCCGGGCGCGAGTGCATCCAGCAACTTCCACAGAGTTACGGGAATCATGTGTACAGCATTAACGGCGCTGGGAAAGGATTTTTTGAGAGTTTTAGGATCTGTTGACCCATCCCATACAACCACATCTCCCTGAGGATACATTTTCATCAAAGCATCCAGTTTCGTGCGCGTTTGTATTTTGCTTAAGGGCATGTCAAGAACACACGCAACCAGCTCAGTGAAAAGTGATTGTGTTTGAAGGAGTGTCTCCAATTCGTCTAAAGAAGAGCAGTTGTGCAATGTCACCTGCTTGGCTTGGAGTGAGGCACAGTGTGTCACACAGGCATTTCGTGATGAGGTTACATCATCTCCCGAAAATATATACAACATTCCCGTATTGTACTGCGATATGAACTCATATACAATCAAGTAACATGTCTCATTTCCGTATGGTACTATCCTCGCACAAGCATGTCATTGTAGGCATTTTATTTTTGCTCCTATCCAGCTCAGTATCGTATACAGCTTGGAAGAACAGTCCAGCTTCATCTGATGTCTTGGGCTCTCAGACACTCCTCGCTCAGGATGCTCTCCAACAACAGCCTCAGCAAATGGAAGGTGGAGCGCCTTCACAGGAACAAACAGTTCTTCAACAGATGAATTCACAGCAGACATCTCCTTCTCAGGAAACATCTGGTCCTGCGCAAGGACAAGGTGCGTCATCGACAGATACCCCTTCTCTGCCATCATCTCAAACACCTACGACAGAAATAGTCATAACAGATCCCACAATCGAAATAGAAATAGATAACACAGATACGACGCTTGTCATCACAGACGCTTCGTCGGATACACCTATTGTCAGTGTTCCCACGACTCCTACGATAGGATACGATGAAGGAGGAGCGCTTATGCCTTCATCTCCAACACTTAATCCCACCACATCTCCAACAAGCACTGCTGGGACGAGTCAGCCTCGTATTGAAGCACAGATTCCAGGTGTCGTCACCACAATTCACGCAACCCCGGCACTAACCACATCGCAAAATTCTCGCGTATCTGTTACGAGTGTCATCCAAGCTATACACAAGCCTCTTTCGTATGTGGGAATACGCATGGGAGAAGCAAAATCTGACGTACCTCAATCTTCAAAGGTATCAATTTCGTATAGACCAACATCACAAAACATCAATCTAGATGCCTTGCTGAAGGATTACCAATTTCAGGTGTGGGCTGTTGGAGATTCTACGCTCGCACTGTATAGAAATGGCATTACTACCTATACCACAGATGCGGTGAAGTTGGGTTTAAGCAAGCTTACATTTAAGCTTGTCACAGATACAGGAGATGTACCCATTATTTACTACCCAGACACTGTGTGGTCGTATCTGGCAGATATCCGAGAGATCAGCAGAGATACACATACAGTACCAATACAGCTGTTATCGGACAATGGTGTCCTTACCTATCATATCACCGCCCATTCACGCAAAATGCTATTTGCAGCCCTTCCTGTCAAAGTGTGCCGATCGCTTGTTGTACGTGTAGATTCTCGAAAGATTGAAAGTACTTCTCCATGTACGCGTTGGGATAAGATGCTCGACAGCATCTCTCTTGCTTTGTAACAAGAGAGATGTGTCTTGCGAAGAATAGGATTACTCTACGACAGGTCTCCACTTATGGAGGTCATAGAATTCGCTTCCAAAGATACCTGCATCAAGCATTGCTGTCATAACCGCACGCATACATTGATAGTCAGCATGGAAATCATGAGTTCCAGCAATCCACTCTCTCAAATCATCAAACTCACCTTCAGCTTGGAGTTCAGCCATGATTGTTTCTGGTTTAAGCCACTCAATCTGGGCAATTTCGGATTCCTGAAGTACTAAATCTTTGGTTTCCCCAGCATAGATGGTGAGGAAGTCTCGAACCCAGAGTCGTGAGACGTCGATACGGCTTGTGCGCCAAGGCACGAGTTGGTGCGCATTGAGTTTGAGACCAATTTCTTCCTCAACTTCCTTGAGCGCATTAAGTTTGAATGTCTCATTTGTGCTTACATGGCCACCAAAGTGGGTTGACCATACACCGGGGTATCGCTCTTTATTGAGGGATCTTTGCTGACATAATATCTGACCCTCAGGATTGAGGATAAAGACATTTGTCGACCTACACCAGAGCTGATTTTTAATAACGTGATGGCGAGGAGCAGTCTCACCTGTTGGCTCACCTGTGTGTTCGTCAACAATTTGAAGCTCTTCGTCGTGAATAGAATGTGCCATAGCAATTCAATAGATAAAATGATAATAACGTACAGATGACTCGCAGAAGTTCTCACGAAGTACTACCTGACAAGCTATTGTACAAGCTTTGCATACGTATTACAAGGTGTTGGAGTAATGGTAAACTGTGAGTATGAAAACACTTTCTCAGTTGAGCACAAACCAAAAAATAGGCGCAGCTGTTATCACTGCAGTCATTCTGATTCTTGCTGTTAAGACATACTCCTGCAAGAGTGATCAACCATGGCAGCCATCCTACACAGACACACAATCAGAAATATCACAATCTATGGGCGACCCTATGCACAGCATGAGGGCACGCTCAGATGAAGAATTCATCATGAACATGATTCCCCATCATCAAGAAGCAGTTGATACATCAGCATACGTGTTGACGCGCACGAACAACCCTGAACTTCGCACATTTTTACAAGGCGTCGTTTCTGTACAATCTCAGGAAATCGCTCAGATGAAAGATTGGCATAAAGCATGGTTCAAGACAGAGTATGAAGATCTTCGCCACTATATGCCTATGATGGGCGACATGTCAGCATATACAGGTCAACAGCTCGATGTAGCCTATATTCAAGGCATGATCATCCACCACGAAGGTGCCGTCCAAATGGCCAAGGATATACTTTCTGTAACACAAAGAGCAGAATTGAAAACAATGGCTCAGGCAATTATCGACACACAGACACAGGAAATCGAGACCATGAAATCATGGCTCGCAACAACATACAAGGATGTTTCCTTGGAGAAGCAAGGCGGGATGAGGGAGCATCGGATGATGCGCTAGAGGAGGAATTATCGCATAGAGCATGAATAAAGAATCTGAATCTGTAGAAGCAGTCCTATCATATGCGGAGGAATTTGCGATGCCATATCTCAAACAAGGCAGAGAAGGCTTTGATATTCCACATAGTCAACGCGTCGCACACTATGCGATGCTGCTTGGATCAGAAGCTCATCTTGATACAACGGTTTTAGGAATAGCTGGCTGGCTTCATGATATTGGATATGCGGAGCTGTTTGAAAACAACTCTAGCTCTCATTCTGCAGTCAAAGACAGGAAAGCGTTGCATATGGAAATTGGCGCACAGCGAGCAAACGAATTTGTACATCTTCCGCACATTGCCTCTGTGCTCACCCCTCAACAACAGGAACGTATAGTTCATATTGTAGGTATCCATGATAACCTTGGCGCATTGAAACATGAAGATGAAATTGTCTTTATGGAGGCAGATACACTCGGCGCTCTGGATGTTGCCCATGTAACACCATCCTTTGATTATGATAATGCAATGAGCTATCTTGATGGACTTACATACAAGCGAATGCCATTGTTTCGAACAGAACTTGGAAAACACTATTTGAAGATACTTCTTGGAGATTTTAGGGGCTATTTTGAGGAAAGGAGAGTATGATAAGAATTGTGACCCCAGCGGGATTCGAACCCGCGATCTTCACCGTGAAAGGGTGACGTCCTAGGCCGCTAGACGATGGGGCCGCTAGCAATGCGTATAGTATACCTTAGAAAGTAATATTTTTGAAGTGCTGGAGTTGAATTATTTTGTCTGGGTATGCAAAAACTAGACTTATCACATCTATGCGTGGAGTACATCCTGTTGCAGGATGATGTCTGAGGTATTCAACAAATGTACGCATGATCTTTGAGACTTTCCTTGTGCCAACACTTTCAAATGGTTCACCCATGCGATTACTTAGGCGTGTTTTAACCTCAACCGCAATGATGCTGGATGTATGCCTACAAATGATATCGATTTCGCCTGATGCAAACCGCACATTGCGATTGAGAATTGTATAGCCTTTTGAAATAAGATATGCAACCGCGTAATTTTCTCCATACACACCAACAGAGCGTCTATCCATTGAAAGGGATCATAGCAGAACAAGATGAAGGAAATATGAAAGATTAGTAGATCTTTTCTTTGATCTCACGGCGAGATCGGGTGCGAATGTACTCGATGTTAGCCTTGGTGTTGCTCGATGTTTTTGTGACCTCAATCTTTTCGATAAAAGGTGAAATGACGGGGAAAATACGCTCAACAGCAATATTGCTTCGAGTAAGTTTACGAACAGTAAACATTTTGTTTGTATCACGACCTCTGACAGACAGAACAATACCTTCAAAGATTTGATTCTTTTTCTTGTCTTTATCCTGAACGGCGTAATGAATCTTGACGGAATCGCCGACGTTTACGAGTGTGTCATGAATGGTTACTGAGCGTGCCATATTGAGTAGTATTGTATCATCTTGAAACTATTTATACAAGCATTCCTCACTTTTTTGTTGAGGGCATACGAAGTTTGAGTAGCTTTTTGATTTGAGCATCTGTGAGTGTTGATAATGTTTCGGGAGTATGTTTTTTACCATTCTCTTGAACAGGCAGTGCCATAAACCCTTTTCGACCCTTTACACGGACAATTGGACCCCATCTACCTTTTACCAGAGTCACTTTGCCATCAAGCCAGGAGTGTAAAAGTTTGTCTGCATCTGCTTTAATTTTCTCCTGTACGGCTTTTATAGCAAGATCAGGATCTACTGCTTCAAAATCTATGCCAGATTTCTTTGTCACAGAGACAAATGTATCACCCCATTTAAGATACGGCCCGAATCTTCCCTTTCCACGTGTGATTGGAGTGCCATCAAGCATGGCTACAGGAGCATTTTCTTGTGCTTTTTGATCTATGAGTGCCACTGCTGTTTCCAATGATACAGTGAAAGGGTCTGTTGATCGTGGAAGTGAGATAGATTGTCCGTTATGCGTCACATATGGCCCAAATCTCCCACGTTGCACAACCACATCAAATCCATCATGTGTTCCAATAACTTTGGGTAGTGTAAATAATGTCAACGCCTCTTGAAGAGTGATTGTTTCGATAGATTGAGAAGGTAGGAGCTGAGCATATTGAGGCTTTTCATCCTCTGTCAGCTCACTCGGTGCCCCTATTTGGACAACTGGACCATATTTACTCAGTCGAACGAGCACTGTCCTGCCTGATGAGGGGTCTTTACCCAGTATTTTTTCACCTGTGACGCGTTCTGCGGATTCAAGTGCCTGTGAAACTGTCTTTGAAAAGGGTTTGTAATATCTATCTATGACATCAACCCACTTTTCCTTGCCTGAAGCAATATCATCGAGCTTGTCCTCCACCTCTGCAGTGAAAGAGTAATCCATGATATCTTTAAAGTGTTCTGTCAGAAAATCTGTCACGAGCAATCCAATCTCATGTGCAAACAGCTTGTTTTTCTGTGAGCCGGCTATCTCTGTGATACTTCCAACCTTTATCTCACCAGAGGTAAGTACAAGTTGGGCATATGTTGTTTCTACGCCTTCGCGAGTCTCTTTTGAAATATAGCCACGAGTAGGCGAGGTTATTTTTGCAATTGTAGGAGCATATGTAGAAGGCCTACCTATACCTAATTCCTCAAGCTTTTTGACCAGAGTAGCTTCGCTATATCTCGCTGGAGGTTTTGTGTGTCTCTCTGTTGATGATATGGAGCTGTAGGTAACCTTCTCCCCTTTTTGTACTGTTGGAAGAAGTATGTCCTCAGAGGCCATGGATGTCATGCCTTCAAAAGCTCGCAAAAACCCATCAAACAGAACAATCTCCCCTTTGGCAACAAATGAACCCTTTTGAACCTTATGAGGTTGGATCGTGATAGTAGTCTTTTCTGTCTTGGCATCTGCCATCTGTGATGATAAGGTGCGTGCTCGAATGAGTGTGTAAAGCTTCTGTTGATCGGAGTCTGACGAAACATGTGTTGATGCAATATAGGTGGGACGGATTGCCTCATGAGCTTCCTGGGATGATTTCGAAGAATTCTTGTATTGCTTCACATGTACGTATTCTTTGCCGTATGTTGACTCTATAAAGCCTGCAATTGAGCCAAGTGCTTGTTTGCTCAGGGTCATAGAATCAGTTCGCATGTACGTAATATGACCTGCTTCATAGAGTTTCTGGGCAACACTCATGGTGCGAGACACAGAAAAGCCAAGTTTTTGACCAGCTGCTTGTTGAAGTGTTGATGTGGTAAATGGTGGAGATGGTTTTCGTGTTGAAGGCTTCTTCTCTACTGCATCTATCACAAATGTACTTTGTGCACATTTCTCAAGGAGCTGTCGAGCTTCATCGTGAGAGCATTTTTGTGAATATTCGGCAGGTAGCTCTGTTCCATCGGAAAGAAGGAAGACCCCAACCGTCTTGTAGTATGAATCGGGTTTGAAGGATTGAATCTCGCGCTCTTTTTCAACAATAAGCCTAACAGCGACGGATTGTACGCGTCCAGCCGAAAGCTGAGCCCTAATTTTTTTCCAAAGTAAGCCTGTGAGCTCAAAGCCCACCAGCCTATCGAGAACGCGTCGAGCCTGCTGAGCGTCTACCAAATCGAGGTAAATATCCCGTGGATGCTCAACGGCATGCGTAATTGCATGAGGTGTAATTTCTGTAAATGTGATTCTTTTTGAATTTTTCTTTGTAAGGTTAAGTTCATCATATAAATGCCATGAAATAGCCTCACCTTCGCGATCTTCATCTGTAGCAAGAAGAACGCGGTCCACATTTTTGACCTTTTTCTTGAGGTCTGCTACAACCTTCTTCTTTTCGGGAGAAATTACATAATGAGGCGTATAGTTGTGGACAATATCGATTCCCGTTTTTCGATCACCATCTTTTGCAAGATCACGGATATGACCAAAAGATGAAGCAACCTCAAAATCCTTACCGAGAATTTTAGAAATAGTTCCAGCTTTGGCCGGGGATTCAACAATAACAAGAGTCTTCATAGTGGCAAGTATACAGTATACAAGACAGAAGGGATGTGTGTTGACAATTGGCAGGAATGCCTAGATGTAGCACATCAGGACGTTAAAAATTAATTTGCGGGATGCTAATTGACCATTAGTACGCATAGGCTTAAAGCATTACTGCTCTTACACCGTGCGCCTATCAACCCGATAATCTATCGGGGGTCTATAGGGATTTCTTATCTTGAGGTGAGTTTCATACTTTAGATGCTTTCAGTATTTATCTCGTAGGAATCTAGCTACCCAGCGCTGCCCTTTTGGGACAACTGGTATACCAGGGATTCCCTCACTCCGGTCCTCTCGTACTAAGAGCGAGTCCTCTCAAAAATCCAAACGCCTGCACCGGATAGAGTCCGACATGACTCATATAAAGTACCCTACATCACTGCAGGGATTCGACTATATCTTCACTTCAGCCTCTATGAGGAAACTGTGTAAGTGTCTGGCGTATAGTCTGTGGGGATTCGAGATGCAATATCATTCAAAATGTATTCTTGCGTCCATTTACGCTTATGTGTATTCATTGAATACGCAATATCAAGTATCTCTTTCAAGCCTGATAGCGTCAAATGTTTCTTATGCTTTACAAGTTCTATCACTCGTGCAAACTTTGCACATTCTTGTTTTTTGATAACAAGAGTATCTTTGAAAAAAGGAATTACCTTTTCATCGAGTGATGTAAGATCCCGTACGACATATGCAAGAGATGAATCGTCCGAATCTGAATGATTCGAGCGAATAGATCCACTACGAAGGGTTTTTTTGAGGGTATCAAGAACAATTTTTCCTTTCGGATTCTGTGATACCTTGAAAAAATGTATAACTTGCCATCTAAATTTTGTTTCTGGGGCAGGGACAACTCCAATATAGAAGCACCCTTCACCATCTACAAATCCAGCAAGATATTCTTTCGTAATATTTTGTTGTATTTTCATCTCGTCTTTCCTGCTGATTGTCTTGCTCCCATAATAAGGGAATACACATACATTTTCACTGGATACAGTGTATCCGAGTAGTACATGCTTATCAAGAGGTTCCAGCATATAGCCAGATTTCATATTTTCTCGTTGTGTTTATCCTTGGACAAAAAGTTGTTTAATTTTTTTACGTCGGAGAAAAGGGACAGCCCGTTTTAAAAAACTGTCTCACGACGTTCTGAACCCAGCTCGCGTATCACTTTAATGGGCGAACAGACCAACCCTTGGGACCTACTACAGCCCCAGGATGTGATGAGCCGACATCGCATCAAATTCCATTATTACTAATGGCGTGGACTATATCTTCATCCTAGTATATGACTAGGAGTGTGGCGTGTTAGCCTGGAGGTGTTCATGCTCCAAACTCTTTCGATTTCTCGAAAAGTCTCTACGGGGTCATAAATCAAGTTTGTACTTGAGATAGACTTCCCACGGTATTGTCCATAAATATTAGCATGCATTGTAGCATGAGGCTATTATGGAGTCCACCGTTATAAGCCACATTGTTTTTGTATAACGTTACCGTTATAGGCACCCCTAATTTTGGCTCATTAAGGTGCCGAACCTCCCCGTCGCTATGAACGCTCAGGGGAGACTAGCCTGTTATCCCCGGGGTAGCTTTTATCCGTTAAGTCCTGTCGTCAATCATGAACGATCAGGAGATCACTAACGCCTTCTTTCGAATCTGCTCGGATTGTATTCCTCACAGTTAAGCTGGCTTGCGCGTTTACACTTTCATTCCGATTTCCATCCGGAATAAGCCAACCTTTGCAC
>CAZPDN010000016.1:3970-9304 GCA_964585435.1 uncultured Gammaproteobacteria bacterium | reverse complement strand
ATGCATCCACGGGCTTGAATTAGAACCTGCCTGACTTTTTCATCCAGCCGTTCATGAGGAGATAGCCCCCGACAAATGCCCAGATCATGACGAAAAACCCGTTGAGCGTGATTGGGCCAATGTTCCACATCGTCATGAGGATGTGGATTGCGCTCAAGATTTGCCCGCAAGCTCCGAGTAGCGCACATGTCTCCCAATGTGCACAGAGGAGCCAGGACTTGAACGAGAAGCCTTTCTGGTTGAGCCACCAATACGCGAGCATCATCGCGAGCGCATCGATGACGGAGTAGACCAGATATGCGACCTGCCACTTTTCCATGAATGTCTCCTGTTGGTTTAGGTCCATTATGTCAATGTTGTCCAATGAACAACTTTGAAATCATGAGAACAATCTCAGAGCAATTCATTGAGGTGACCCTAGCGGGATTCGAACCCGCGTTACGAGAATGAGAATCTCGCGTCCTAGGCCTCTAGACGATAGGGCCAGTCCAAACGTGTCAGTTTGACAAGTTCAACCTAGTGATGTATAGTATACCACAGATGCCCGGATGACCCGGGATTTTTTTTACAATTTTTCTCCTTGAAATTCTCACAAGTCTGCTATAATCAGAGAGATATTTTATTGTGAGAGTAGTATTCGTATGGCACAAAAGAAAATTCAAAAACAAACATATAAAGTTTCACATGAGGGGCTTGATAAACTCAAAGCTGAACTTGCTGAACTGCAGGGCACAAAGCGCCAACATGCGGTAGATAGATTAGCAGCAGCTCGTGCTATGGGTGATTTATCCGAAAATAGTGAATATACAGCATCTCGAGAAGATCTTGAGATGATTGATGCACGTATTGCGGAGATTGCTCATATTCTCGAGAATGTTGAGATTGTCGAAAAAGCAACAAGTGGATCTGTTGTCCAATTTGGAGATAAAGTTCGCGTTGAGGTACGCGATGGGCATGAGGAGTTCACCATTGTCGGGGAGCTTGAATCAGATATTTTGGCTGGTAAAATTTCAGACACATCACCTATTGGTAAAGCACTTCTAGGGGCAAAGGTAGGTACTACTGTCAATGTCACAATTCCTGCTGGGGAAGTCGTGTATAAAATCCTTGAGATTAAGAAATAATCTGCAATCAAGCGGGATTTTTACAGTCATGCCATGGTATAATCCACTACATGGCACAGATTGACGAAATCAGATCTATTCGCCTTCAGGCAACACAAAAAGCTCGTGAACTCGGCTGGGATCCGTATGCGTCTGGGTATGACAAAAAACACACTATTGCACAAGCTCTTTCCATGGAAGGATCAATGATGCAAACCGCTGGTAAGATAATCTCCCAGCGCACCCATGGAAACATAACATTCATGGATCTGCGAGACAGCTCTGGTCGCATTCAGCTCTTCTTCCAAAAAAACATTGTTGGTGCGCAATCATATTCCTTATTGAAACATATTGATACAGGTGACTTTATTGGTGTCGAGGGATTGGTGATGCGCACAACAGCGGGAGAGCTTTCTATTCAACCCCAATCATATACTCTCCTTACGAAAGCCTTGCTTCCTCTTCCGGACGAATGGTATGGACTCAAAGATGTAGAAACGCGCTATAGAAAGAGATATCTTGATCTTCTTTCAAACAGTGATGTGAGAGAAGTTTTTATGCTTAGGTCTCGTGTCGTGACACTTCTTAGGCGCTATATGGATGACCATGGTTTTATAGAAGTTGAAACGCCCGTTCTCCAACCTCTATATGGGGGGACAACTGCTAAACCTTTTACCACACATCACAACGCACTCTCATCAGATTTTTATCTACGCATTGCTGTGGAGTTGTACTTGAAGAGGCTTGTTGTTGGAGGATATGAAAAAGTCTACGAGATGGGGAAAAATTTCCGAAATGAAGGATTTAGCCGAGCGCACAATCCAGAATTCACCATGCTTGAATTTTATTGGGCATATGCTGATTACAACCAACTGATGGATTTTACGGAACAGATGTTGTCTCATGTTATCCAAGAGGTAAAAGGAAGCTTGCGGATTGAATATCAGGGAAAGGAATATGATTTTTCAGCTCCATGGCAACGCAAAACATTCAAGGAATTGTTCCAAGAGTACCTACAGATTGATATAGACGAAGTAAACACAGAAGAAAAACTTGCTACTGTTGTGCGAGAGCGACACCTGCTTGATGAAACAGTTGTGGGGTATGGTTTTATGCTTGATGAAGTGTATAAGAAGAACATTCGACCTCAGATACAAGGTCCTCTTTTCTTGACAGATCATCCTGTGGAGCTCAAGCCTCTTGCCAAAAGATCACTTCTAGATCCGACCAAATCTGCTGGCTTTCAGCTTGTTGTTGATGGCCTTGAGTTTATCAATGCATACAATGAGTTAAATGATCCTATTGATCAACGAGCCCGCTGGGAAGAGGATATGAAAGTGGGTGAGAGAGGGGGAGAAGAATATCAGATTTTGGATGAAGACTATCTCGAGGCGTTATCATATGGCATGCCTCCTACGGCTGGATGGGGTATGGGTATAGATCGATTTGTTGCATTCCTCGCCGATCAACACACTATAAAGGATGTTATTTTGTTCCCAACGATGAAACCCGAAACTGTGAATCATGAGGAACAATCTCTACAGTCATCGTCCTCATCGGCACCCTTGATAATGACCAAGGAGCAGGCTCTCGCTTTGGTGGACCAACATATCCAAAGCCAACATCTCCGCAACCATTGTCGAGCTGTAGGAGTCACGATGCGAGCTTTGGCTCAAAAATTGGGTGAAGATGAACATCTGTGGGAAGTTGCAGGCATACTGCATGATGCAGACTGGGAGGAGACTCAGCATGATCCAGCTTCACATACTTCCAAAACCATTGAGTGGCTTCATGAGGTCGGCGAGACACATCAAGAGCTTCTAGAAAGTATTTTGACCCACAACCACCATCACAATGGCTATAGAATGCCAGAAAGTCGTATGGAATGGGCATTGTATACATGCGATGAGCTAACGGGATTTATTTCAGCTGTTGCAAAGACACGTCCTGATGGAAAACTAGCCTCCGTTGAAGTATCATCTGTGTTGAAGAAGTTTCCTCAGAAAGCATTTGCTAAACCTGTAGATAGAGAGCAAATTGCACTGTGTGAGGAGAAACTGGGCATTCCTTTGGATGCATTTGTGGGATTGACGCTCAAGGCTATGCAGTCCATTTCTGATGAATTAGGTATGTAATATGTTGGATATAAAATATATACGAGAAAATAAAGAAGCGGTTGCACAAGCAGCGCTTCATAAAAATCGACCAGTAGATCTGGATAGGTTGCTGGAGCTAGATGATAAGCGTCGTGAGCTTATTGCCCAAGCCCAAAAGCTCCGAGAGGAGAGGAATGTGCTATCTAAAGCAGTTCATTCTGAGGAGGCACGGGTGCGTGGCAAGGAGCTCAAGGAAGAGCTCAAAGCCACAGAAGACACTCTTGCAACTGTTGAGGGAGAATTCAACACCCTTATGCTCCATGTGGTGAATGTGCCTCTCCCAGAAGTCCCAGTTGGCAAAGATGAGGCAGATAATGTGCAGATTCGAACCTGGGGGACCATACCTGAATTTGATTTTCCTGTGAAAGATCATGTTCAATTAGGTGAGGAGCTTGATGTGCTCGATATGCAAAGAGGATCCAAAATCTCAGGTTTTCGGGGATACTTTCTCAAGAACCAGCTTGCCCAGTTGCAGATGATGCTCTTGTGGTATGTTTTTCAGAAACTCATTGGTAAAGGCTATACGCCAGTTATTGCTCCATCCGTTATTAAGGGGTTTACGCTGTTTGGATCAGCTCACTTTCCGTGGGGGAAGCAAGATGATGTGTATCAGACAGATGAAGATACCTACCTTTCAGGAACAGCTGAAATTCCTGTCACAGCGTACCATAGCGATGAGGTACTCCTTGAATCTGAACTTCCAAAGAAATTCGTCGCGCTTTCACCATGCTATCGTAAAGAGCATGGCGCATATGGAAAAGACACAAAAGGAATACTCCGCGTTCATGAGTTTTGGAAAATTGAACAAGTAATTCTCGCTCCAGCAGATCTTGAGACTGCGCGCCAGCTTCATGCAGAGCTTCAATCGAACATTGAAGAGATTCTTCAAGACCTGGAGCTTCCGTACGAGGTATTGCTTATGTGCACAGGAGACATGGGAGAGCCTCAGATGTTTAAATATGATACTCAGGTATGGGTACCTTCTCAGAATATGTATCGGGAGATAGGTTCCAATTCTATCCTGGGAGACTTCCAAGCAAGACGACTCAACATTCGTTACAAAGCTTCAGATGGAACAATAAAGTATGTCTGGACATTAAACAATACGGCGATTCCATCCACTCGAGCATTGATAGCGATTATGGAGAACTATCAACAAGCAGATGGCTCTATTCGTGTGCCGAAAGTACTCCAACCTCTGGTGGGATTTGATACAATAAAGGCCTGAAAGTTTTTACAGGCTCACACGTATTAAAATACCATGCTCACAACTCTTAAAAAGCTCTTTGATTTCAATGCCAAGCTCATAGATGGACACCGCAAGACTCTCCAGCGCATTCAACAACATGAAGAAGAATTGAAGGACAAAAAAGATGACTTTTTCGCAACAGAAACTGCACGCTTAAAGGATAGCATTGGGAAAGGTGAAACAACCCTGAATGATGAGTTGCCCTATGCGTTTGCACTGGTGCGAGAAGCGTCATTTCGTATCCTTGGGATGCGCCATTTCGATGAACAGCTCATTGCAGGAATGGTGCTTCATCAGGGCAATATTGCTGAGCAAAAGACAGGCGAAGGAAAAACTCTTTCTGCAACTGCTCCTCTCTATCTCAATGCACTAACGGGAAAAGGCGTTCATCTCGTAACTGTTAATGATTATCTTGCTCGACGAGATGCTGGATGGATGGCTGAAGTATTCAGCTTTCTCGGACTGTCTGTGTCTGCAATCATTTCTGAGAAATCTTTTATATTTGATCCCTCCTATCAAGATCCCCAGGCATCTGATTGGCGATTTGTACATCTGAGACCATGCACTCGAAAAGAAGCTTATCAAGCTGACATAACATATGGTATCAATTCAGAATTTGGATTTGATTATTTGAGGGACAATATGGCCAAGTCTCCTGAGCAACGAGTTCAAAGAGGGTTCCACTTCGCGATTATCGACGAGGTCGATTCCGTGCTTATCGATGAGGCTCGAACACCCCACATCATTTCAGCTTCGTATGATCAAGATGTGTCTCGCTATTATGAGTATGCGCGATTGGTACACAGACTCGTTGAATCCGATTATG
>CAZPDN010000016.1:0-3960 GCA_964585435.1 uncultured Gammaproteobacteria bacterium | reverse complement strand
AAAAGCAGAAAACAGCCCATATCAATGAAGTGGGGATTGAGAAATTGGAGAAGATGCTTGGTGTGGAAAACATCTATGAAAAAGATTATGAGACGCTTTTCCACGTGGAGGCTGCTCTCAAAGCCCGAGCGCTTTTTACAAAGGATAAGGACTACATTGTCAGAGATGGAGAGGTGATTATTGTTGACGAGTTTACGGGTCGACTTTTGGAAGGGAGAAGGTATTCGGAAGGTCTTCATCAGGCAATTGAGGCAAAAGAAGGCGTCGAAATCAAACGAGAATCGCGTACTCTTGCAACTGTGTCTCTACAAAACTATTTCCGAATGTATGAGAAGCTTGCGGGTATGACGGGAACAGCCCAGACAGAGGCAGAAGAGTTTAACAAGATCTACAAACTTGATACTGTTGTTATTCCTACGCATAGACCTATCTCGCGACGGGATCATCCTGATTACATCTATAAAACTGAACAAGGCAAGCTGTCTGCGGTTGCAAACATGGTTGCAGAGCTTCATTCTCAGGGCAGACCCGTGCTTATCGGGACATCATCCATAGATAAAAATGAGCTTCTTGCTCGATTGTTGAAAAAACGTGGTATTCCACACGAAGTTTTGAATGCTAAAAATCATGAACGAGAGGCACAGATAATATCGAAAGCAGGTATGAAGGGTGCAGTAACTGTTGCCACGAATATGGCAGGACGAGGAGTGGATATCGAGTTGGGTGGGGTTGCCCCAAACAGATTTAGTATCGATCCAGCATTAACCCAGACAGAGCAAAATGCGCAGTACGCCAAGCTGAAAAAGGAATGGCAACGACTTCATGATGAAGTTGTTGAGCTAGGAGGTTTGTATGTCATAAGTACTGAAAGACATGAGTCTCGGCGCATTGATAATCAGCTTAGGGGTCGAGCAGGCAGACAAGGAGATCCAGGCGATACGCGATTCTACGTATCGTTGGAGGATGATCTTATGCGAATCTTTGGAGGGGAGCAGGTATCGAAGGTCATGAACATGTTCCAAATGCCTGAAGATCAGCCTATTGAACATGCACTCATCTCTCGAGCCATGGAGCAAGCTCAATCCAAGGTTGAAGGATTTAATTTTGATACCCGAAAGCATCTCGTCGAATATGATGACGTGCTTAATAAACAGCGTGAGATACTCTATAAACTGCGATCATCTATATTGATTACATCTCATAATGACCCCACGCATCTTAGGGAAGAATTCGAGCGGGCATGTCGTGATCAGATTGGTATGGTGCTGAATATGCATATGTCTGTATCGGATGAGCCTCATTATGAGCTCATTGCTCAGGAGCTTGATCCTCTATTGCCTGGAAATACAGAAGACATTGTGGATCGTATTCGAAACACAATTGGAGTGGATGAGATTATTGCCATGCTTGTCAAACTTTGTATGTCACACTATGACGAAATGATGAAAGAGTTGGGGGAGCAGGTGTGGAGTTCAGCTGTTTACTCGCTCTTCCTTGATACAATTGATTCATTCTGGACAGAACATTTGACGTCTATTGATGATTTGCGATCGGGGATAGGTTTGAGAGGCTATGCTCAGCTTGATCCATTGACCGAATATAAAAATGAGGCGTTTTCTATGTTTGAAAAGCTTCTGTCCAACATTAACTATGAGATTGTCCGTCGGGTCATTCAGATGGAACCTGCACAGCTTAGCTCTCTACAAGAAGCCATCGCGCAGCTTAATGTGACAGAAATGAAGCTTAATACAGACGATCATCAAACTGCTCTGGACAGAGTAAAAGCTATTGAAAGTCCTCAGAAGAAATCGAGTCAGGTTTCACGACAACCCGCAAAACCAAAGAAGCCAGGTCGGAATGATCCCTGCTGGTGTGGGAGTGGCAAGAAGTATAAGAAGTGCCATCTTGGTACGGATTCGTAAATTGAGAGAGTATCAACATGTAGATTGTCTCCTGAAGAGAGATGTTTGAGAATATGAAGGTTAGTAACTATGATCAAAGTACGTATTTTATGATGTGCTTTAGATTAATATATTAAACATACAAAATGAAGAAATGGAAGACAATTGATCTATTCGCAGGTATTGGTGGTATTAGGTTGGGTTTCGAAGAGGCCGGATTCAAAACGGTATATGCAAATGATTTTGATAAATATTGCAAAATTACTTACGATTTTAACTTCGAAAAGAACAAGCTTGACCCTGAGGACATCTGGAAGATAATAGATAAACCTCTTCCTGAGTTCGATTTTTTGCTTGGCGGTTTTCCATGTCAGGCATTCTCCATTGCAGGCTACAGGCATGGATTTAGTGATGCAAATGGAAGAGGCAATCTGTTCTTTGCTATTGCTCAATTGATTAACAAATACAAACCCACTGGATTTTTACTCGAAAATGTCAAAAACCTTTATGGACATGATGGGGGTCGGACATTTTCAAAGATAAAGGAGATCATTGAAAAAGATTTGGGTTATCACATGGAAGCTAAAATTCTGAACAGCATGGAGTATGGAGATGTTCCTCAGTCAAGAGAGAGAATTTATATTGTAGGCTTCAAATCAAAAAAACACATGAATAATTTCAGGTTTCCCGAACCAATACCGCTGAGAAATAAAGTATCTGATATCCTTGAAATGAATGTTGATAAATAATTCTATTATGAGGGGAAGCCCCTTTATAAAAAATTAATTGGACAAATAAGCACTGGGGGAGTTTATCAGTGGAGAAGAAAATACACAAGAGAGAATAAAAGAGGCGTCATTCCGACTCTTACAGCAAATATGGGAACGGGAGGTCACAATGTGCCAATTATAAATGATAATAAGGGTATAAGAAAGCTTACCCCAAGAGAATGTGCTAGAGCTCAAGGATTTCCTGATACATTTAAATTGCCAGATAGTATTGCGATGTCTCAGGTTTATAAGCAAATAGGCAATTCAGTTTCTGTCCCCGTTATAAAAAGGATAGCAGATCAGATTAGACTAGCTATAGAATAAAAATATGTTCATAAAATACCAAAGCCATCAGGATATCGAATACTACACAAAACTTCTTGCAGTAGTAGGGTCTTTATCAAATCTTTTTTCAGAAAGTAAAGAACCATTTTTGAATTACAGATTTGTTGAAAACCTTTTTTGTCGATCATTCAAAGCGAATAATTTATCGCGCTCTGATACATCAGCAGACGCTTCAAAGAATAGTCTTGGAATTGGCTTAAAAACTTTTTCATTCAGGAAAGGTGCTAGCTTTGAAAAAATAGCAGAGTTTAATAGAAGTCTGAATTTATTTATGGACCTGGATTTGGAAGAAAAGATTAGAAAGATTTCAGAATTGAGAAATGAGAGGATAGAAGCAACAAAAAGAGTCTTTGCACTTGACGATATGATTTACCACTGTGTAGCGAGAAGGGTCGGTGGTGTGCTTATATATGAAATGCCAATGCACAAAATAAGTATAGACAAGATTGCTAACATAAGAATGGACGGAAATATCATTAATTTTAATGATGGTAAAAACGAATATAAGTTTAATCAGTCGAAGAGCACCTTGTACAAGAGATTTTCAGCAGGAGAAATCTATGCAGATTTTAATGTAAAAATTCTTCAAGATCCGTTTGTAGAACTTGAAAAAATGTTTGAGAAAAATAGCGATTTTGTATTTGCTCCTATTCTAGAGCAGGAGCATATATTCCTTCCTCTATACTCTTACGATAGAAATAATACTAAGAAGATGCTTTATGAGAAGAGTGGATTGAATCAATGGAATGCAGGCGGACGAACAAGAGATATAGGGGAGGTTTATATCCCAATTCCTTCTTGGATACATCAGACACATCCTGGTTTTTTCCCACCTAGAGATGTTAAATTCACTCTTATAAGACCGGATGGAATAGAAATGAGTGCAAAGGTATGTCAGGAGAACTCTAAAGCATTGATGTCAGACCCAAACAAAGAACTTGGAG
>CAZPDN010000015.1:0-9384 GCA_964585435.1 uncultured Gammaproteobacteria bacterium | reverse complement strand
GACATACGTCTGTCTCAATATGCTTTGACGGAAGAGGGAACGCAGTTTCAGTTTACCCACTCGCATAACAAGAAATTGACACTTCATATGAAAGGCTATGTTCTACCGCAGGGATATCATGAGGTTTTTGCTCCAGCCATTCTTGTTGGACTTCACATGAACATGCAATCTGACGACATCCAACATGCTCTTGAATCAGACTATGTTCTCGAGCCAGGGCGATGTACCATGCTCGAAGGCATTGAAGAATCCCTCATTATTGATTCAACGTATAACGCTTCACCAGAAGCAATGTTGTCCATGATCACAATGGCAAAAGAGCTGAGCACAACAACCCACAGGCCACTTGTGTGCGTATGTGGTGATATGCGAGAGTTGGGTAAACAAAGTGCACGTGAACACAAGCGAGTATACGAAGCTTGTCTTGAAGGCGTGGATCAAGTGTATACAGTGGGACCTCTCAGCAAAAAATACATTGCTGAACCTCTCAATCACAACTCTCAGATTCCTGCACATGCCTTTCTCAATCCCCATGATGCAGGCAAGGCGCTCAAAAAGAACCTCCCCAAAAGAGCGATTGTATTGTGCAAGGGTTCCCAAAACACCATATTCCTTGAAGAGGCTATCAAATATATCCTACTCAAACCATCGGATGTCGCACATCTCACACGTCAAGAACCTTATTGGTTGCGAAAAAAGGAGTCACTATCTCACTGAGTTATGCTATCCCTCAAAAGGGTGTACAATCAGAGCATAATGTCATCGAAAGGAGGTGAGATTCTTTGAAAAGCTTACATACTGTAGCATACCTTTTGCTCGTCGTAGGAGGTCTAAACTGGGGACTTGTTGGTCTCTTTAATCTAGACCTTGTAGAAATGCTCTTTGGCGCATGGCCAATGCTCGTGACGCTCGTTTATGTATTGGTGGGACTTTCTGCCGTATATGAATTTGCAACACATCAGCAAAAGTGTAGAGAGTGCGAAACAATGATGAAGAAAAAGTAGGGTTCCACCGAGGATCGGAGCTACCTATACATCTTCAATGTGCGATCTGTCCGGGCCCGGACATGCTTTTTAGTTATGCAACCAATTGCGATCGCGCATGTAGTCTAAAATATATGTTTTGAATTGCTCACGAGTTTTTCCCTGTGCTTCAGCAATCTCACGCGGTTTTTCACCATTTTCGATGCGCGTTTTAAGCTCTTCGGGAGTTAATCCCAAGAAACCTGCAATAACGTGCATACGATTCTTGCCTTGCTGGGCCTGATCTGCTCGTTTATGTGATTCGTGGTGTTTCCTGAAATGCCCCCTCTGTCCATGAGGTCGTTGCATTCCTTCACTTGTTGCAGATACGGGTTGCACAACCAATAAGAGGGCTGATCCCATGAGTGCAATTGCTGCAAATGTGATGATGAATTGTGTTTTGCTTTTCAGAAATAAATCCTGCATATGTGTCACCCCCTTTCTTGTACTATCTAGTGATAATACACACGCAAAATAGAATTATTTCACTGAAATGACATGAAGTTTTTGCACCTGAAGAGAGTCGTGTTCCATGCGTCCAAACGCGCGAATGGTGTCGTTTTTCTTTAATGTGCGAGCGTGACGAAATGCACCCATCTCGAGCACAATATCTTCACCTGATGCAAGCCGAACTCGCAGTGTTCGAGGTGATACGCGAGTAATGGTGCCTTCTACAATGCGCAAAGGCATTCTTTCCCTATACATGTTTTCAACAAAGCTATATGAGCGTATTCTTTGTCCAAAATCAACATATTCGAGGAGCATGCCGAATGAGATGATGACAGCACCGCTTGCAATCATGACGCGCGACAACCTGTGCTTGCACCCAAAATCATACTGCTTGAGCAATCGCGTGCCTCCGACGAGGCCAACCACCGCAATAAGAAGCGCTGGCCAAGGAAAATAGCGGATAAATGCATACAAACCGTGCGCACCAAATCCAGCTAAACCCCATATCTGCTCTGCCCTGACTCTATACAACACAACATGTGTGAAAAAGACGGAAGATACGATGGTGCCCGCAATCCCAATACCCACGAGCACAGAACCGGCAACATGATAGAACCGAGGTCGAATTGTGACTTTATCGTTCTGCAGACGATTCATGACGGACTCATGAATACAGTCATCTGTGGTCGTGTGATGTTTGTTACTTGACATATGCTCCGCCTCCCTTCTTTTGTACAACTTTTTTTAGGTATTTCTTTCCTCTATTTATTCGTGTGCCGACTGTGCCCACGGGGATACGCAATACATCGCTGATTTCTTCATACGATTTATCTTCAAGAAAGAACAGGATGAGAGGAGCTCTGTATGAGAGTGGGATTTCCTGAAGGCTTTTTTTCAGAATGGAGCGGATTTCTCTGGCGTGAATTTCATCATCAAGAGCATCTGATCGGAGGAAAAATGAATCAAACCACACCATGTCATCAAGAGAGAAGAAGCGGGACTCTTTGCGAATACGATTCACTGCCTCATTATGAACGATGCGATACAACCAGCTCGAAAACTTCTTGCGCACATCAAAGCTCGTAAGGTTTTGATATGCCTTCACAAAGGCATCTTGCACAACGTCTGATGCATACATTGCTCCTTTCGTTATGTATGTTGCGTATCTCAGAAGTGGCTTCTCATAGCGTTTTACAAGTGTCTCATACGCTTGGACGTAGCCATCCAGTACCAGAGTAACCAACTCCTCATCCGACTTCGTGCTGGTGGAGATTCTTTTTGGCACGATTATGCAAAGATAATCAATAAAATGCCGTATACCAGAGCAATAACAGCAAAGGGCACGAGAATAATAAAGCGCCCATATTTATCTATAAGCTGGATAAACTGTTCAAACATGCCTACAGTATAGCATTCGTTTCTGTTGATTCTGAGACAAGCGCAGAAACATCTTGTTCTAGCTGAGCTATATGAACATCTGCTATTTGCCTTACCAACACCTCCAAGTCGTGAATGTGTTGTGCAAGGAGCTGGAGTGCCTCATCGTGTTTATCCATTGCGACATGATCAAGTAAAGAATCCTTGTCGCCATCAGGTATCCGCTCCAATAGGGCATCCATAATATCGTGATGGATTGTGGAGCGAACCATAGCCACGACATGGTCGCGCTCATGTGGATGCGCTTCTATTCTTGACACGTGGACCTCGATTCTTTCAGGCTCTATAAGATGATCGTAAAAAAATATGGCCATAATCTATTGTATCGATTTGGATTGATTTTGTAACACATCTTGATTACCAGGCTCAATAGGACCCAAGGGAATGGAATCTTGGGGATCTCTGATAAAAAAGTACAGAACAGGTCCTTTTGCACGGCCGTCAACACGCTCCAAATGCTTCATTACTTCAGGTGATCCTCCCAAATGCTTGCCGGTTGAAGGTGCGGGACCAGCATCTCCAATATCTGCCACGACTGCCTTGCCATTTTCGGGATTCACCACAAGCATTTTGCGATATTTGAAGAATTGATAATGCATGTTGACATCGTTCTTCCACGTGGGAGATAAAAATGTAGGCACGGCAATGTACCATTTCTCTCGCTCAATATCATGTTGCGTCATTTCCTGAGCAGAAGGTGCAAAGTACCCCCAAGCCCCTCGACCCGGAGCCATCCCTGAGGAGTAATATTTCTGTGCATCGTCAGCATTGTTGAAATGAGTCGCCATAGTATCACCTGGGTAACGCATGAGATGTTGCTCAGCACCAATGAGTCCATATGAGCGATTGAGTCTTTTTCCTTCATAGCTTGGGCTTGCTACAACACCGTAATGATTGGTGAGGATGGTTGCCACTGCATCTTCTTGCTCGTCAGTGAGAGAGATGACTTCTGAAGGTAGCGCAGATGACAACTGTGCGATAAGCGTGTCTTTTGATAGCGTGGAAGGTTGTGTGGTGGATTCAGAAGGGAGAACAATCTGTTGAACTGCTTGGGTTACAATTGCAGATGGTACTGGTTGGGAAAGCATAAGCAATCCAGCCATGGAACCTGCAGCCAGCTGGCGGGGTTTCGCCAGTGCGGCATCTATGTGTTTTTTGTGTGACTTCCATAGCTTTTCCTGAGCTTTTGCATGTTTGCGAGCCCACTGGCTGGAAAGAATATCATATTGGGAAAGAGCATTCAGCAGTGATGCTGGAATGTCAGAAGTGCGATTCGTAGACATGATTCATTGTACAAGGTGCCAGCACATCAAGGCAAATGGTAGAAAAAAGCCTCGGGAGCAGGTGGGGGCCGAAACCTCCACCCGCGCCCGAGGGGTTGGGTCAGGAGAGCTGCTTGTTGATCTCGAGAAGGAACGAGTCCGTCCACTTCTCACCAGGCGACTGGTTGTTTCCACTTCGGAATTCCAGAGCTGATGCGAGATGAATGGCCTGTGTTGCGTATTCCTTCCAGCGATCACGATCGAGATGTTCCTTGACTGCTTCTGCGTAGGCATAACCCAATGCCTCAGCAAGCACACCGCCACCTGCATTGCTCCACCAAGCGAGAAAGGTAGCGACCACCTTGGAATCATCCTCTGCCCTGCTTGTACGGACAAAGGAAACAGCGAGCTGTATGCACACTGCTCGCTCATCTAGAAGGCGGACCCTTCCTGATTCGTATCTGTACACAAGCCTGCTCCTTGTTGTCAACGGCGTCCTCTCGGACGACTACCCTCATGGATAGCATGTGGTGCTTAACAATAGTTCAACACACGATGCTATGCGTGAATGCAACAAGATCTTTTGCTGCCCAGCAGGGATTTGAACCCCAATTTCCTCGTCCAGAGCGAGGCGAGACACCCCTACACCACCGGGCGAAACTGCACGCACATTGTATCACTGCAACAAGCTATTTTCCAGGCAGAAGCGTTGCAACAGACTGGGAAGAAAAACACCGCTTATCTCCTGTGATGGTGAGGGGACAAAAACAATTCACACTCATCTCCAACACACTCTTGTGCGGGCAAGGACTGATAGCGCTCAAACATGCGCTCAAAGTCCTGTAAATACGTAAGAACTTCTTGAGGGGTAGACGCATAGCGAAAGACTTTGTACTCATCTTCTCGAACTCTCATATGCTTCCAGAATGAATCCAAAATGCCTCGCCAGAAAGGGCCATAGAGTATGAAAGGCTTTCGTCGGTCAAAGTACAAACGGGATAGTGCCCATGCCATGGCGAATTCTGAAATAGTACCCGTGCCCCCATTAAAAACAACATACGCATCCCCCTTTTCAAGCAATCGACGAGTACGCTCAACATAATTTGATTCCTCAGAAGATTCATCGACAAGTTGAATATTTTCCTCCATTTTGCCTTCAAAATGAGAAACATGCTGTGGGGTAAAGTACACAGCTTCTACACGCCCGCCTCCAGCTTTAGCGCCTTTGGACGCTGCGTACATGACGCCCGGCCCACCACCATTCACATTAACATAACCCTGCTGAGCAAGAAGTTTTGCAGTGTCGAAAGAACCCAAAAATTCTTCATCATGTTCTCCAGACTGGGAATACCCGAAGAATGTTACGTGTTGGATGAGCTTCATAGAACTCATCTACTGTACCTTTTTTTTCTTCCTATGTCTAGCCTGTTTGGCTTCCAAAATCTCAAGCCGTATATGCATATCTTTGAGAACATTCATGAACATGATGCAGGCATCGTAGGGGGTTTCGTAAGGATTGAAATACGCATGCACATCGCCGTCTGCAAACCATTTCGTGCACATATAATAAAAGTGGTCTGAGGTACTCAGGAGGCGCCAATCTGCCAATAGCTTTGCGTCATTCGTGGCAAGGATGCGATCGTACATGCCATACAACTGATGTATTGCATCCTGTTGCATTTTGTTCCCCACCCATGCCGACAAGTCGCGATCTGTGTCCGCCCACGTCAGCACAGAAGGCACGTCAATCTCACCCACGGGTTCATACTTTGCAATCACATCGGAAACCGTATCGAACGTGAAAATTCCTTGCTTCTCAATGACCTGCGGTAATTTTTCTAAAAACGTAAAGATACCAGATTCTGCCCACTGATGTTCTCCAAAAGTCTCATAGTCCATAAATAAATTAACGGTTTGGGTAGCAGATAGCTCTCCAAGCCATGCTACATACGTTTCGGTGGTAAGCGGATAGTGGGACCATTTCTTATCAGAAAAACGAAAGGCAACA
The DNA here is from genome assembly GCA_964585435.1 of uncultured Gammaproteobacteria bacterium. Taxonomy (GTDB): domain Bacteria; phylum Patescibacteriota; class Microgenomatia; order UBA1406; family HO2-37-13b; genus 2-02-FULL-43-11-A. The sequence continues at coordinate 3,205 of CAZPDN010000015.1, read as the reverse complement.
TCATCAGACAATGTGTAATTTTTGAGAAGGGCGCGGATTGAGTTGGTGCCTTTTGGTCTGTATACATAGTTTGGGCTTCGCCAATCTAGAATCGGCTCCCAGCCTTCTGCAACTACCCCTGCATATCCTGCCAGGTCTGCCCATACTGCCAGCTCATTATTGTATGCCAGCTCCGTATTGCTCAAAACGCGTGGCGTCACGCCAAACAGCGACTCAATACGCTTTTTGTGAAGGCGAACTTGCTCTTCAAACTCATGAAGATTGTAAAAGAACGACAAAGAATGGTGATATGTTTCACTCAAAATCTCCACTCGACCCGTTGCCACGAGCTCCTGAAATTGATTAAGCACATCGGGGGCGGTTTCTTCAAGCTGGTCGAGAAGCACGCCGGTCAAAGACAGGCTCAATTTGAGATCTGGGTGTCTCTTGAGCAATGTGAGTAGTAATGTGTTGGTTGGTCGATATGACTTTTCCGCTACTTTGGCAAGGATCTTTTCATTGGCGAGTCGCTCTTCAGATGTATGAAAGTAATCTGACTGCGAACCAATATCAAATACTCCGTAGCGTCGAATGCGCTTGGGCTGATGGGCTTTGAGATATATACACAAGGATGGCATTGCTTAAAGTAAAGATGAATAAATATGACGACATGCCTGAGCGGACTTTTTCCATGTGAATTGACGAGATTCTTTGTGACCATTTATCTGCAACTGAGACCACACGGATGGATATGACAATACGCCCGATATTTTTTCTGCGAGTCCGTCAACATCCCAAAAGTCTACTTTCAAGGCATGATGTATGCCCTCGGCAATGCCAGACTGCTTGGACACAATCACAGGTGTTTTGTGAGATAAGGCTTCCAGGGGAGAAATGCCAAATGGCTCAGACACAGAAGGCTGTACATAGACATCTGCAGAAGCATACATCCGGGCAAGCTGTTCGCCCCTCATCCATCCTGCAAAAATCACATGCGCACTGAGATCCAATTCTGCCACGAGCTCAATCAACTCGTGCTCTTTCTCTCCGGATCCCACGAGCACAAGTCGAGCATGTGGATGGTGGACCACAACCTTCTTCATTGCTCGAATCAAATAGTCCAATCCTTTATGCAAGGTGAATCTTCCTACATACAAAATAATGGGATGACCATGTTTTTTTAAGATGGCAGGGCGCCTACGCGATGCTTTGTGAAAGAGGGCATCTGAAGGCTGTACAACACCATTATGCACAACCTCGACACGAGATGGCTTGATGCCATAATCTGTTTGCAGTATGCGTCGCGTATATTCTGATACAGCGACTATCTTATCTGCTTGTCGCAAAGAGTCATGCTCCAGTTCAAACACCTGCGGATTCACATGCCCACCGCTTCTATCCTTTTCGGTTGAGTGGACATGCATTATCAGAGGTGCGATGCTTATCTTACGAGCTTCGATACCAGCTCCATACGTCATCCAGTCATGCGCATGAATCACTTCATGCGACACGCGACCCGCCACCTCACCAGCCACACGAGCATAGCGCATGACTTCATCCATGAGGTTGGCTGAGAACGAATGAACAAGCCCCATCGCAAGTGCCCGCTTGTATTGGGCAGGGGTCATGTAGGGAGAAAGAGGAGATGAAATCACAGATATTCGGGCATCGTTGTCTGCAAATATAAAATCAACCCCGGAGGTTGTTACGGGACTTTTGCGTGGCAAAACAAAGTGCACACCAACACCTTGGCGGACAAGAGCTTGCGTCAGGCCCTGACAAGCTGTGCCAAGCCCACCGCTATTGTGTGGAGGAAATTCCCATCCGTACATAAGAACATTCATAAAGATTGTTTCTGCAACTCGTTTCGCTTTTTAGTATACATGCCTAGAGTTTGAACATATTCAGCATGACTCCACGTCAATGGTGAGGCAGATATGTGTGTACCTGTGAGAGGATGCATTTGTTCGGGCAGAATACCTGATTTTCGGGCGTGTTTGATTACCCACTCAATATATGGCCTTGCCTCCTCCAACTCCTGCATTGTTGTAGCTTTGAGGATGCGGTATTGGGCGACCCAGAGCGTTGTGACAACCCAAGGGTTACCCGGAACATCAGGAGATGCGCGAAAATATCCGTCCTGATCATACCGAGCGAATCCACCTACCCCCTCTTGGCCTTGTAGGGTGCGGTAACAGCCTAATTTTTCTTCTGAGTAGCGCATAGCCTTTACAACACGCTCATCTTCGACATCGAGAACTCCACACATCACAATGCCATACACACTAGACATATCACATGTCCTGTCGACACGAAATGTCTTGCCAGCGCGATACAATCCTTTATAGAAAAATCCCTCACTTTTCTCATACAGTTTGTCAAGAATGCCTTTCTTCACCTTCTCTGCAAATGTTTTGTACTTTAGTTGACTCTGGGACTTCCCCAACAAACCTGCACATTCTGACGCTGCAACCAGCGCAGCGTACACAGTTGAGGCTGTAAATGTAGAAATGTCATATTTTTCTTCCCATAAATCGTAGCTTGGGAGGGGCAGGCCAGTTTCCGTATCAATATACTCACACATAAAATCAGCCGCCTTTTTGATACATGGATTGTACAGACTTTCAATGAGCTCGATATCTCGCGAAAGGTTGTAATACTTTTTCAAAGCAATGATAAACAAAGCAGTCTCGTCTTCCTGTATGGGTAAATCATCGGGTGTTTGTTGTACCCAAGGGTGCCACGAAGCTCCAAAAGACCCATCAGGCCGATATTTATGCATAAAATACCCCTCGTTCGTCAACAACTCTGCACACCACCTGAAAAACTTGCGTGTCACATGCCAATATCCTGCCTCTTGCAGTGCGCACGACGTCAACGCAGCATCCCGAGGCCACATATAGTTGTAGTAGTCTCTTCCTTGTTTAAGCAGATCTGAATCACTCGATGCTATGATTGCGCCCGTCTGATCGACGTGCGCCCTGATAATAAGCAGGGATTGTTTATATAACCTCTCTGCGTCTTCTCCTAAATCTGGGCATGTAAAGTTTTCTTTGTTTACCCATGCTTTCCAATAATCTCTTGTTGTTTGCACTAGGTACGATGCCGATTTTTCATACACATATATATTCAGCTCCCTCACCTCATCGAGGGTTTTCCCCACACACATCCAATAGCGAATCGCGTAGTCTGCTCCACCTTTTACCTCACATGTACATCCTATGAC
>CAZPDN010000014.1:8852-9766 GCA_964585435.1 uncultured Gammaproteobacteria bacterium | reverse complement strand
CAGAGTCATTTGAACGCCTTTCTTTTTGTCGTTTTCTTTGGTTTTATCATCCTGTACGTTATTGTCTCAAGTCTCTTTTCCCTGCCCAGCCAAACCGCCACGACCACCAAGGCACCCTACAGCCCTCCTCTTGGTCTTCTTGACCCCATTGAATTTACCTACTCAGTTGACTATCCTGCCTCATTCACGTTTTCCATAGACAACATTGAGGGCAGGCCTATTACAACAGACACGGAAGCAACTATTTACACCATTGCTCCAACGCGCACAAAGTTTGGATACCAGCAGACGCTTGCACTCATGGCAAAAAATCTTGGTTTTGACACAGAAGCTCAAAAATATACGCTCAACAATCTGGAAGCAACATACAAAGACGAGTTGAGAACGCTTATTATTGATATCACATCTTTTAACTTTGAATATGAACTCAACTATACGCGTTTCCCAGAGGTGTATTCCCGTTTTCTCAAGCCTGACCTTCCAGACCAAGCCCCACCAGAACCACAGGTCATCAAAGAAGAAGCAAAAGATTTCCTTCGTCGTATGAACAAACTGCCTCCTTGGCTGGCCCAAGGCACACAAAACATCATCTATCTTTCATATGACCAAGGCAACGATTCGTTTCAAGTTGTCGAAAATCCAGAGGAAGCAGATGTGGTTGAGGTAGATTTTTTCCCACCAAATCTCGATGATCACCCAGTTGTATCACCCAAGTTTTTCAATAGTCACATCTTTGTATCAATGGTCTTTACAGATCAAGGACCTATTATCATCAAGTCTCATGTGAAAATCTTTGAGCCACGGACCACCAACAGCATAGCTACAGATACCGCTGAAGCGGTGCCATCTGCAGGTACCTATCCTCTCAAGTCTGGGGATGATGCATGGCAGGAACTTATCACAGGCAAAGGCAC
>CAZPDN010000014.1:0-8836 GCA_964585435.1 uncultured Gammaproteobacteria bacterium | reverse complement strand
GCGAGAAATGTTTATTGGTTATTATGCTCATGAAAGATATCAGCGCTATCTCCTGCCCGTGTATGTTTTCCTTGGCGACAATGGGTTTGCGGCATATGTTTCTGCCGTGAAGAACGAATATGTTGGAAAGGTTACTCGAACGGCACCCACCACACCTCAACCCACACCAATGCCCACATCTCAACCAACAGTCTCTACACCTTCACCAACTCATGCTCCAATCACAGAATCACCCACAGAGTCACCATCTCCAGCAACTCCACAACAATAAGATCGCAACGAAAAGAAGGGCAGGGATTATCTATTTTTTTCGTTCTTTACAAAGAAGTATGTGCCTGCAATCACAAAAACGAGGAAATACAGACCCATCACACCGAGATTAAAAAGAGGTGAATGAAGAACCGCTTTGGCATATTCCGCAGGTCTGTCCAGATAAAAAATCCCTCTCGCAAAGTCCACCGCATACGTCATGGGTACAATGCGCGAAAGTACGAAAAGTACGATGGGCAAATCCTTGATAGGGCTAAAAACCCCGGCGAGGAAAAATTGCGGGAACAACAAAAAGGGGAAAATCTGATTCGCGGATCGCTCATTACCCATTTGTGACATCACCAGCAATCCAAATGAACCACCCAAAAACGATGCAGCAAGTGCGACAGGAATGAGCATGGCAACTTGAACAGGTGTCATGGGGACTCCGATGAGTAATCCAAAAAGCACAATTGCAACTCCCTGAAAAGAAGACACCATTGTTTCTCCAAGTATCTTTCCAATAATTATCGAATATCGAGAAACCGGCGCGATAAACAATTCTTGACTAAAATCATTTGCTCTGTCCTGCACCAGAGAAATCAATCCAGCTGCTGTTGACTGAAACATGGTCTGTCCAAACACACCCGTAAAAATAAAGACGAGCAAATTGTATCCCGTCTCCTTGCCCCAGTTAGATTGCAAACTTCCTCCCAAGGCTCCAATAAAAACAACAGGGAAAATAAGACTTGCAAACATGCGGGGCTTGTCTCGAAGAAGCTTCGAGAAATCTCGATATGCGATTGCCAAAATGGCACGGCTTTCATTATGGAATCGATGTGTCATATGTTTTGATTGTCTGTTTGAGAAATAATTTCAAGATACGCTTCTTCTAAAGTTGGTGTGTGAACATGCACATGAGAAAGAGGTGTTTGGATTTTTTTCAATATGTCATGAGCAGTATGCTTTCCCATGTCAATTTTAACCATATCGCCTTGTTCTTCAAACTGAAACGCATGCGTGTGCAGTTCTTTAACCAGCTTTGCGCTGTTGTTGCTCGAAACAAGCAAGTATTCATCAATCAAATCACTTTTTATATCTCGTGGTGTGCCCTGCGAAACAATCTTTCCCTTTCCCATGACACAAATATAGTCCGACCCCTCTGCCTCTTCTAGATAATGAGTGGTAAGAAAAACAGTTGTGTTGTTTTTTGCACGAACACTTTGTAGATACTCCCACAAATTTTTTCGACTCAATGGGTCAAGCCCTGTTGTTGGCTCATCAAGGAATAAAATCTTTGGTTCGTGCATGAGACTGCGAATAATTTCAAGCTTTCGTTTCATCCCGCCCGAATAAGATTTTATAGGCTTGTGAATGTCATCAGCGATGCCCAAAACATCCGCCAGCTCGCCAATTCTCTTCTTGTACCCCTGACTCATAAGAGAAAATGTTGGCATGAAAGGGTAAAGACCATACAACATGGCATGGACTCGAATGTTCTCTTCAGCTGTAAGATTCAAATCAAGACTGGGATTTTGGAAGATAACACCGATGATCCCTCGGATCTCGTGAGACTGCCGGACCACATCATATCCGCCAATGGTGACGTGCCCAGATGTGAGGGAAAGCGTTGTTGTGAGAATTGAAATGGTGGTTGTTTTACCTGCTCCGTTAGGACCAAGGAGGGAAAAGAATGATCCTTCTTCAACATGAAACGATATATCATCAACAGAAGGGTGGGATGCCTTTTTATACGTCTTTACCAAATTCTGAACTTCGATGCTGTGTGATTTTTTCATGTCCTTGAGTTAGTTTGTTTGTTTTTCTGGATCCATGTAACGAACAGAGTTCTTGATCCATTCAACAAGTGTCGTTGTGTCAGTAAATCTATCTTCACTTTTCATCATGACGATAAGATACTCGTGCCCCTGATGTTTAAAAAGCGTGATAAGATTTTCACCTGCCAAATCTGTTTTGCCCGTTTTCAAACCCGCGACCCCTGGTATTTCTCCCAAGAGGCGATTTACATTATACAACGAATGGAAATGAATGTAGTCCACATCTGAAACCGTAATGCTTTTGATGGATACCATTTTTGAAAGCACGGGATGTCTGAGGAGCTCTCGACCTGCCAATGCCAAATCAAAGACGGTGGAATACTGGAGGGCATTATCCAAGCCTGCGGGATTTTGAAAGTTTGAATTCATCATCTTCAGTGATCGAGCTTTCTCATTCATGCTGTCAACAAAGCCTTTATAACCTCCGGGGTTGTTATCTGCTAGCACATACGCAGCATCATTCCCAGACTGCACCAACACACCATAGAGTAAGTTTTCGACCGTCATCTGCTCGCCTTGCACAAGCCCCATCGTCTGCCCCTCATCCATTACCCGGCGCACGCGCAAAACCCTGTCCAGTGGATATGTATCTATAGCTGTAAGAGCTGTTATGACCTTCGTCGTAGATGCGGGATACAACCGCGCGTGAATATTTTTCTCAACAAGCGGTGTTGCCGATGCTATATCAATAACATAGACGCTGTGTGCAGACACGACTGGGGTATATGCTTCAGGAAGCACATATGGCACGGGATCGATTTTGAAATCAAGGGTCTGCTGAGGAGGGGTCATGAACATGTCCCTTTGGTGTGAGAAAAGTCGCGTATACAACGAATCGCCTGGGTAAAAAAAGAAGAAGGCTCCGAAAACAAACATATAAAAATACACCCTCATGTGTCGAGAGGTGACTCGTGTCACATCAGAGCTGGTAGGTGCGTTTTTTTGAGCCATATTATTTCTTTCCCCTGCCGTGTGTTAGAGCACATCCTTCTTGTTGGCGTAGAGTGTTGGCAAGTGCACGTCAATTCTTTCCATATCTCGTGGGAATGCAGATGCTTCACGTACATTTTTCAGATCAAGAAGGCTCATAACAATTCGCTCACTTCCAAATGAAAATCCACCTTCTGGTGGCATGCCATATTTGAAGGCTTGTACATACAAGTCGCTCTTTTCAAGATGTATTCCGCGCTCTTGTGCTTTTTGCGTGAGAATATCAAGTTGATGAATGCGCTGTCCTCCCGTAAGCCACTCAACACCATGTCCAAGCATGTCGAAACTAAGTGTATAGCCGGGGTCTTGTGGGTCTTCGTATGTGTAAAATGGTCGCTTGCTCACTGGATAGTGAGTCACAAAGAGCATGTCTATGCCATGTTCTTCTTGTGCCCATCGACACAACTCCCTCTCGTCTTCTGGCTCCAAATCTGGTTCCTGCCTATTGTCGCGTCCGGTGCGCGCATAGATGATCTCTTGAGCTTCTCGGAGCTTGATGCGAGGAAGTGGCTTGGAGCAGTCTGGAAGCGTAATGTCGTGCAGTTGAAGTGCCTCGCGACAGCGTTCGCCCACGGCGGAGATGATTGATTTGATGGTATTTTCAGCCACATCCATAATGTCTGTCCACGAATCTATGAAGCCCATTTCGGCATCCAATGTTGTAGCTTCTGTCAAGTGTCGAGTCGTAACGGAAGGTTCCGCACGAAGCGTTTTATTCACTGTAAATACTTTCTCAAAAACACTCACCATAATCTGCTTATAAAATTGAGGGCTTTGAGAAAGGTATGCTTTGTAATCAAAATATGAAACCTCAAAAATCTCTGAGCCACCTTCAGCTGTCTCCGCCACCAAAACGGGTGCTTGGAATTCTGTAAAGTTTTGGGACTGAAGTGTTTTTCTAAACGTATCAATAACAACTTCCTGAACTTTCATAACAGATTGCACTTTCGCATTGCGCATCGTGAGAGTGCGATAATCCAGAAGCGTTGGAAGAGTGATTCCCATGTCGGGCTTGTTAATCTCAAAAGGTAGCGTTTGCGCTGGTGAAAGGACTTCGATGTGTTCAATAGTAAGCTCAATAGTGCCCGTGGGAAGATCGGGGTTAACCATGTTGTCGGGCCGGGACGCAACTTTTCCCGTGATAGAGAGAACAGATTCAGGAGATATGGCCCGAGCAGATTCAACAACAGGTCCAAATGCAACACATTGGATTTTTCCTGTCACATCGCGCAAATCAATAAAAACAACTTTGTTATGATCGCGAATTGTATCCGCCCAACCGGAGAGGGTTATGGTATCACCAACTCGCTCAAGCGCATGCATGACATAGACAGATTTCATATGCGTATTATAGCGCGATTGGAAGATTCGCACAAGACGTGAAGGGAGGTGGAGGGAGCGGGGAACGAACCCTCCGGGTGGTGGTCAGTCTTCGGCGACCTCGATGCCCATTCGCTGGAGTGCTTCTCGCACATCCGTGTCCACTTCATGACTCATTGGCAGATGGAGCTGCGTGAGGACACCCTCTTGGTACAACGATCGACAGCCCCTCAATACCAACAACGCTGACGGTGCATCCTGGGCTTCGTGTAGAAGAATCCCAAGACTCGTGACCGTCTCCCTGTTGTACCATGATGTCTTTGACGGATCACCATACACACTCTCCTTCATCAAGCGTCTGGTGAAATCCACATCCCGCCCACTTGGAAGAGGGTGGATCCTACCATCCTTCATCCAGGAGACCAGAACCCTTTGCATGAGACACCTTTCCTTTCGAGCTTTCCCCGCTCTTTTCAAGTACACACAACTCCAGCCAAGCCCGCACAACGAGCTTGTTTAGAGCTATGAGATTCCTATAGTATACCATAGTGGGCTATAGAAGCTGCTTTAAGATTGCTTGGACAGAGGATGTTCCATTCCATTCGTTCATGGATAGTGTATACATCAAAGTTACAGCATCTCCTGATCTGATGTTTTTCACTTCCTCAGATGCTCCAAAGCAAACCACGTCTAAACTTGAAGAAGACAACTCCCCTGAAACCTGTAGTTTTACGTGATTCCCTGTTGCTCCCATATTTCGTACCCCTTTCACATGTACACGCGACTGGAAAATGGGCTCCTTAAACCCCATACCAAACGGCTCACACGTTGCAAGAAGACGTGCAAGTTCAGCAGTCGCCATCTCGACAGGCATTGCCACATCAACGTAATACGATGGAACAAGCATGTCTGGAGTAATCTCTTTCTCTGCCTTACTCTTCACAGCCTCTTCAAAATCTTCTATACCGTCGGTGTGAATGGTAAATCCTCCCGCCATGGCATGACCACCCATATCTACAAGATACTCTTTGAGATCGTATAAAAAGTTGGTGATATGTACTCCATCAATAGACCGAACAGATGCTTTGGATGTTGACTCGCCCATGGCAAGCGCGATAACGGGCTTGTAATATGTTTGCATGAGTCGTGATGCGATAAGGCCAATAATGCCTTCTTCCCATTGAGAAGATTTGACAACAATAATTTTGTCTTCGGGGTCAACCATTTCAAGTGCTTCCTGGACACATTGCTGGACAAGCGATTGTCTCTTTGTGTTTATCAGCTCTGCCTGACTCGCAAGCTCAACAGCCTTATCCGTAGAACTTGTGCACAACAGGCGCAACGCATCCATCGCATGATCTAGTCTTCCAAATGCATTGATGCGAGGAGCTATTTGAAATCCGACATGGTAGGTTGAGATGGGCTTTCGTGTGTCTATGCCCGATCGCACCATTAATTCGCGCAAGCCCTTTCTTTTTGTTCGCGGAAGAGCATTCAAACCAGCTCGTACAACAGATCGAGACACACCCACAAGGGGAATAAGATCTGCAATAATGCCTATTCCTGCAAGTGCACAGTACTCATCATGAAACATCGCTTTGATCTTTGCATGTCCTACGACATGGTTCATTTCAGAGACGAGTTCCTTTGCAAAAAAATAGGCCACTCCAGCCCCCGAAACGGATGTTGTATGAAACACGGCATCTGCTGGTGGATGATCATCCTGCATGTGATGATGATCTGTCACGATGACATGTACGCCTTCTTGCTTTATGTATGACACCATCTCATGAGCAACAATACCATGGTCAACACTTATGATCAGGGCTGGATTATGCTCTGCAATGACATGATCAATGCCTTGCTTTGAGAAGCCATACCCTTCAGAGCGGGCGGGAATATATGGAAACACACGAAACCCCAACATATGCAATGCTTCCCACATAATCGTTCCGCCCGTTACCCCATCCGCATCGTAATCCGTGTATACGATAATTGTTTTTTCTGATTCGTGAATATCTTTCAAGAGAGCAAGGGCAGATTTCCATGCCACATCATAATCATACGATTTGGGTTGCTCTGCACCGATGATTTCCTTGAGAGTGATGGTCTCAGGATGTGGAGGATCAAAAAAAGAAGCATCATCACCAACACCTCTATCTTTCAACAGTTGCTCGCACACAACAACGGGATCTTCGATGGTTTCGTACGTTCTGCCGATAACAATGCGCATGTGCGAAGTATACACATTCAGCTCATATGCTACAATAGCCTATGGATTATCAGATCAACCTACCACCACACGTCCGCACCCTCATGAAGCGCTTTTCAGATGAAGGGTTTCTCATCTATCCTGTCGGCGGATGTGTTCGCGATGCTCTATTGGAGAAAAAAATTTCTGACTGGGATTTCACCACGAATGCAACTCCCGACGAGATGCTCGCGTTTCTACCAGAAGGCAAATGCGAGAGTAATTTTGGGACTGTGCTCGTACCATGCGAAGGCGGAGTTTTTGAGATCACACCATTTCGCACAGAAAGCATGTATACAAATAATCGCCACCCCTCCGAAGTTACATGGGCTCAGACACTTGAAGAAGATGTTCAAAGACGCGACTTCACCATGAATGCACTTGCATATGATGTGCAAAACGCCACCATTATCGATCTCGTCAACGGAGTCGACGACATCAATAATCAAATCATCAGAACTGTCGGTAATCCCCATGAACGGTTTCAAGAAGATGCTCTTCGTATGCTTCGCGCAATTCGATTTAGCGCCCAGCTAGGTTTTACCCTTGACTCACATACCCTTCAGGCAATACACGATGAGGCAGGACGCATACAATCTATCTCGTGGGAACGCATCCGTGATGAAATGACCAAGCTGATCTGTTCACCTTATGTTTCTCTGCGAACGTTTGACATGTTGCGATCAACAGGATTGCTGGCATACATTCTTCCCGAATTGGATATGTGTTTTGGTGTTGAACAGAAAAGCCCCAATCGCCATCACACAACAGATGTGGCCACACATCTCGTCAACACACTGATTCACTGCCCCACAACTAAAACACATGTCCGATGGGCAGCTTTACTACACGATATTGGCAAGGCATCTACACGACTTGTTGACGCACAAGGCGTGACAACATTTCACAATCATGAAATTGTGGGCGCAAGCTTAGCTGAAGACATCGCGCATAGACTTCGCATGTCTCGTCATGATCGTGAAGCCATTGTAAAACTTGTCCGATACCATATGTTTACAGTTGAGGATACACAAACTGACAAAGCTGTTCGACGATTTATTCGACGCATAGGGAAGGATCTTATTCAAGACATGCTTGACCTACGCACGGCTGATCGCCTTGGATCTGGCACACGTGAAACATCGTGGAGAACAGAGCTTTTTAAAAAAAGAATTCTCGAGGTACAAGAAGAGCCCTTCGAAATCCGAGACCTTGCTATAAAGGGGGATTTTGTTATGAAGACGTGCGGTCTCCAACCGGGACCAAAAGTGGGCGAAATACTTGCTCAACTATTTGACGATGTGATTGAGGGAAGGGTTCAAAATACCCAGGAGGCACTCGAGAAACGCCTTGACGAGATTACGTCCTAGCGCCGACCAGAACTAGGAGTTCGATTCATATATCGACGACGGTCCTCATAGTTTTGACGATGATCACCAGCAACCTGACTTGCAGGCCGAGCGTCTTCACGAGGCACAGGTGGCACAGGGTGTCTTTCAGGCTTTGCTGGTTCAGATTCTGGTTTTGTATCCATAAACGTAAAATGAGATTGTATCACCCATGTGTCACACCTGCAACCATCTTGATTATGCACGTACAGAGGAATATACTGTCATCATATGGAAACAATTTCAGTTCAGTACTCAAACATTGTGTTGGCTGCGGTAGCTCAGTTTGCAATCGGAATGTTGTGGTATTCACCAGTCCTATTTGGAAATCTCTGGATGAAACTTGCAAAAATGGGGCCTGATCCCAAGGAGCCCATGAGAGAAACGCAGAAAAAAATGATGAAGGCACTTGGCACAAACTTCATCATGTCTCTTGTCACCGCGTATGTACTGGCACATTTCATTATACTTTTTGGCATAACAACCGTTCAATCAGGCATGTTCCTTGCGTTTTGGACCTGGATTGGCTTTTATGCAACAACAGCACTGGGAGACCATATGTATTCAAAAAATCCCACACAATTATTGCTTATCAACACGGGATACAGACTTGTGTCCATTGTTGCAATGTGCGCAATTCTTATTGGACTCGCCTAGATCAAAGCTCAACGTGCCACAATAAAAACAGCGACCACGTGGTCGCTGTTTTTATTATCAACAAACAACAGTGTTATTTATATGTTATATCAATTTATTAAATAACCAAAACCATTAAGGGGTTATACTGTGAGCCAAAGTGC
>CAZPDN010000013.1:0-9830 GCA_964585435.1 uncultured Gammaproteobacteria bacterium | reverse complement strand
GGACTCAACAGCGCCAGCAATGTAGATTTTGCCCTCTGATCCCGAATCTTTTGTTGTCACAGTCAAAAAAGTGCCGTCAGATATGGATTCTACTTTATAGAGATTTTTGTCGTACTCAATCATGGCATCAACACCCAGGATCTCGGATGTTCCCGCATTCACCTTTACCTGAAGCGTTGTTGTCTCCCCAACCTTTACTTGTGCTGAGCTGGGATCAAAAGAAAGAGTAGCGGCGAGGCTAGCCTGTGTGGCACATACAAACATACTTGCACACACAAGGCTTGCAAAGAAAAATCGAGAAAATAGTGGACGAATCATAATGCTTTTATCTCTGTGCTCACAACGGAATTAACAATATCTTGGTTGAGGGTCGTGATCAGATTTGTTTCACGTTCACTTCCTGGTTCATATACCACCTCAACAGGAATTGTACCACTTCCTACCACCGTAAAGGTGACCTCAACAAGCGCAGTATTGTTTAAAACGAACGGCTCACGTACACGGAGGCTTTGGATGCCTGTAACGATAAGCTCCGTCGCATCTTTAGCTATCTCCTCTTCTGTTTCGTACACCTCAAGCCCGTCGAGCACAGACTTGACTGATTCAAAACGAAGTTTTGTGTGATTATATCGCAACACCGCGTCAAAGCCTGTGATGGGCTGTGTCTGGGAATCCGCATACACAAACATCGTTACCTGTTGTCCCCGACGAAATGTTGTCTGAGTTCCCTTCACACGCACCCCAACCCTACCTGTGATACTTGCGGATTGTGTTGGTGTTACAGCAACATCCTTTTCTTTTTCAATTGTCATGGGTGTTGTGCGCTGAATCAGCACCCTTCGTCGAGCAAATGAAATGATGCTCAGGACTGCCACAACAAGAATAACAATAGAAAGTCCTACTAATACAAATACTCGAGAGGTTTGATGTGGTGACTGCTCTTCGGGCTCCATGATTTGATTATACAGATTTCACATACGTCGTGCACGCATTTTTCTATTGTGAATTTGCTTCACAAAGCCCTGCCCGAACTAGTTCTGTTGAGGACGATTCGAAAGCGTATACAGTATGAGAGAATCGTCCATCGCATTAACAATGCCATCATAGTTCATATCGGCAAGGGTCAAATCTTGAGCTGTTTTAGAGCCCAATCGAGCACGCACAAGTCGAACATCTGCTGCATTTACTCGCCCATCCTGATTCACATCTCCTGCCAACTGCATGACATGTGAAAGATCAAGCTCGTTGATTCCCGTATGTAGCTCAAGTGCTTCTTCTTCACACACATATCCTCCAGGAACAGTCTCTCGAGGCTCGAGCGTACAATATTTCTTTTGTAAATGTTTGGGCCCTTTTACGAGAAGTTTATATGTTTTTCCATCTGGAATCTCAAATACAGCTTGTCCATTCCACACACCACCTTCAGCAGGCGTAAACACAATCTTGTTGTATATAATCTCATCCACATCTTCTCCGCCAACACCGATGCGAACAAGCTGGGCTTGGGTAGATGTCGGCTTGCGCTCGACCCCCTGGAATCTGAGAGACATATTGAGAGTAACTTTATATTTTGAGGCGGGGTCTGACTGTGTTGACGAAAGAGATGCAACCAAAATAGGAGATTCTGTTTTTTGTTTGGCTGACTGCACATAGACTTCGAGAGTCGTAAATGCAGATAAGTCTTTATCTGATGTGTATTCAACAACGATTCTTCCATCCGATGTGACTTTGTAGCTTCCCAGCTCGAGCACCTCATCGTTGCGATGCAGTCGAGCCTGCATATCCGACTCAATTCCATTGATCGCAAGAAGAGCCTGCACGCCTGTGTTTTTGCGCTCTTCAAACGAAGTCCCATCCAATGCTTTCGCATATATCTCCGAGCGCAACACATACTTTCCACTTTCCTGAGTGATCTTTACATCTCCTTGCCACAACTCAGACGAAGAGACGGTTGATTTTAGCACTCCTGACGATTTGAGTATGCCGATACTTGTTGGGCTCAGTGTGGGGATGATAGTAAGCGGAGGTGTGGTTTGAGGCTTAGTGCCTGTTGGGGTTGGTGTTGGAATCTTCGTTGTGCTTGGGGTCGTTGTGGGTTGAATGCCTGTTGGCGCCTTGGAAGGCTCTGGGTTTCCAGGCGTCACACCTGAACATGTTGCTTTTGTGGAGCTTGATCCTCCCTTACATTTTGATGGCTTATCCATATATGTTGCTTCCATTGATGCCTTCACATTTGCGCACGTTGCAGACGATGCGCCATGAATATCACCGCAGGCCTGATTAACAGCGTTGTACATGTCCAGATACTGTCCGCCAGATTTTCCCCGAGCATACGTTGTAATTGCCTTATAGATTATGGCAGCCGCCGCATCGCGTCCGATACCCTGTGTTTGACATCCATTATGTGAGCCTCCGCTCGACATCAAGAAATAAGCTTTGTTAAAAACACCACTATTGATGTGCACTCCACCGTTATCCTGGGTTCCGCAGTAAAACTTGCTACTCACCATACTATCCGGATGCCCGAATTGAGTGGGATTTTGCATGCTACGTAGCGCTCCCTTGCGTGAGTTTTCACCAAGCGTCCAATCTTTGCTGTCAACTGCTGACGCAAAAATATCAGAAAGAGCTTCATTGAGCGCACCAGATTCATTTTGATAAATGAGCCCTGCTGTATGCAATGTGACCCCATGAGCAAATTCATGCACGATCACGTCAAGAGCGGTAAAAATCTCTCCACAAACGATTCCTGTGCCATTAAACATGCAGTTGTTTGCCTGCAATCCAGATTTGACGATTTGAGCTTGGAGTCGAGCGCCTCGATCATCGAAACTATCTCTATTAAACTTTGATTTGAAATACTCATACGCTGATCCCAACGCGTCATATGCCGTGTCGACATATGTATTGTTTGTCGCAGGAGACCCTTCTGTGCGCTGAGTATTACCCGAAGTCACGTACCTGTTCATAGCATCAGGACTCATGGTCATGTTGTAACGGATTGATCCATCTGCTCTGTCAACAAAGTACGCATGACAGTAACCCGACACTCCTTCATCTGCAATGTTACACACGTTAATGAAGTATGATAAGTGGCTTGTCGTACCAGGCAGATGTAGCATTGCAGGATTAAACACATATTCAACCGAACTCTTTGTCACACCTTTTTGGGAAAAAGATTTCTCAAATTCTGCCTCAGCCAATGCTCGAGCTTGAGCGTCGTTGATGCTTGTTGTACATACTGCATCATCTTGTGCCAAAGCCCCAGACAAAGCATATACTTCCGCGTCTTTGTTCACGTGTACATTCACATATGAACCAAACACAGGGATGCCGTCACAGCGAGTTTGCTCATAGTAGTAGTGTGACTTTCCCACATCTACATTTTGTAAACCAAATGTCTCCCCTCCCAACCCAGCATCTATGTCTGCGTCCGTGTATGCACCCTTGAGCCGAACTGTGCTTTTGGTATCAGGAATCAAGCGCTGTGCCTGCGACGTCTCTCCAGACAGAACATATGTTGGTTGCGATGATATAAACGCAGTTACAGACTCTCTCGATACGTTGGGAAGCTTAAACAGAGGCTTATTGGGTTCTGAAGGATAGAGATCATACATGAGAGCACCTTCTCCCCCTGAGAATTGTGCAGTAGCCCCAACATTTTCAGACGATAGCGAGTATACCTGAGATGCTTTTGAAGCAGTTGTCACCTTTTCTTGAGACATCCGCATATATGTCACCACACCCAGTGCGGACAAACCCATGCCTACAAGCACGACGAAAAGCGCAGCAGAATATGTTGAAGATTTACTTGTCATGAAGCACGGAGCGAATTCGTAACTGTGTGGCTGATACCAGTGTTGCCTCGAACATACCAGCTTCAGTTTCTATGCCCGAAATGGTTGTTCCTGTTATGCCTCCAAATGTAAAGACATGAGGCGTGCTCACACCATCTACACTGAGAACAACATGGGCTTCAGTGAGACAATCTGCACACGTCGCATCGGGTTCAACGACTTTTTGAAGGGTCATGGACATAGCTGGCGCAATCTGAACTGTCCTACCGAGTGACACATCCGAGCTATTTCCAAAATATACCGTGTCTCCTTCGACCTGAGCCAGAATATCATGGATCTTATTTGTGATTAAATTCGAATCTGACGTATCCTCTGGTGAAAATGCGAGTTTGAGTGGCAATGGAGTTGTGACAAAAGGCTTCAAGACCACAGAAACAAGAGGCTCCTTCGCAAGAATATACCCTTTTTTCGACAACTCTTGATCTCGAGAGAACCCAGAAATATGGATGGCGTCTTTTGACTGAACGACTTTAACTTCAAAATCACTTTTCAACACCTCGTACGAAACGAGCTTCGCCATAGATGAGGGAATCTTTACAACAGCATCATACCCCACGACACCTTTTGTTTGTGTATCGGCATACAGCATGAACTCCACATTCTCACCAATGGCATACACATGTCTGTCCTGCGGTAACGCAAGCCACATGCTCCCCGATTCTTGTGTCATGTTGTGAGGCTTTTGAACAGATGGTGTGAGTTGTTTGCGTGTTTTTTCCCGATATGCCAAGAAAAGCATGCTTGCTGCGATCAGTAACAACAGCACCACAACAAGTCGTCGCACCTGAGCGTGATGCTGGGAGTACAGATCTTCTTTCATATTATTCTTCGTCCCATCGAACTGAGAGTGCAGCAATCATGCATGAATGGTCAACCGCATTCACCACTCCATCAAAATTTATATCCGCAAGCTTGGCTGATTCTGGATCTGTTTTCCCGATCAGGTTTCGCACAAGAGATTGATCCTTGGCATTGGAAATACCATCCTGTTCTCCCGGTGGTAAGTCACCTGTAACAAGGATAATCTTGGAAAGGTCTACAAATTGCGTGCCGTCTTTGAGCGTGACTCGACCCTTATCACATCGATATGCTCCTGGATAGTCCTCTTGTGGCGCAGTGTCGCATATCTTTTTTTGCATATGCTTATCCCCTTTCACAAGAAGTTTGTACTGGGAACCTTCAGGCACATTAAATGCGACAGTACCATTCCAGAATCCTTGAGCATCTGCAGTAAACTCTGCCGTTTCATAGATAGGCTTTTTCAACTTGCCGTCTGCCACACCAACCCGAACATTGAGTTTCTGAGATCCTTTGGGTTGTTTCACGACACACTGGAGGCGGAGGCGCATATCCAATTTCACCTGAGCTTTTGGACCGCCAACAGTTACCTGTTCAGATGGTTTGTTTACTGTGTAGAGCTTTGCAGAGCCTGGAGTGAGGGATCGAGGGCCAATTGCCTGCACAGATACGACTTGCACGCGACCCTTGCCTTGCACCAAACCCTTGAAACCAACCACTTGCGTCAAGAATGATGAAAGTTTTTCAGTTGGCTTAGCACATACATGAAGGAATTCCACTTCACCTGCTTGGGTATCGAGAGCATAGTACACATCACAGCCCTCTTTTGGCGTAGGCACTTCGGTGGGTGACGGAAACTGCGTTGGTGTAAGCACAGAGGTGGGACTTGCAGATGGTGTAGTTGTAGGAACTTGCGTGACTGTTGGAGAAGGTGTAGCTGTAGGCGTAATAGGTTCTGGAACAAGCGTGGGAATCCCCGTGATGGTAGACGGATCTGAGTTTGTTTGTGCAATATACCGCTTCGTCATTTCGCCCAATACGCGCGATGTAAGCTTTGTAGGCTTTCCGTGTCCCGAGTCTATATTTGCCTCCAAAACTTCCAGCAAAGCATTGTCATATGCAAGCTTCAGATACACTGCTGAGAGTTTCGCATTGGGCAATCGGACTTCTTCTCGCACGTTCATCGAGCATCTTCCGCCGATTTCAATTGAGCACCCCTGCCCATCGTGTGGTGTCGACTCGAAGCTTATGCGCACGTCATGTTCTGGCTCTGGAGCACCACCGTCGCATGGAACAGTTACAGCGTCAGGAAGCTTGAGAGCATACTGCACGCCCTCAACTGGCCCGCCTACTGCGGAGCTCTTGTCCAGAGCAAGCTTTACGCTTTTTGCGGATCCAGAACACGTTGCACGACCTGTGAGGATGACAGAATTAGGTAATTGAGCTGTATCCTTGATGAGAGAACAGCTATATCGAGCTTTAGCACCTGTTTTCTTTCCCAATTCAATAAAGGCAAGTTTGTCGTTGTCAGGCGCCGTGCAGGTATCCCAGGTTGCCACCTCTCCCCCCTCAGCCATGAGGGTCAGATCCATAATGGAGATTTTGTTTGTAACCTGTGCAGGTTTCACCAAGAGCGAGAACCGACCTTCTCCCAATGGAGTAAGAGTAACCTTTACCTCTGGAGCAAGAGCGCGGGTTCGCTGAACATATCGTTGCACGAAAATGGCAAAGGCAAGAAGTGCAATGCTTGCTACAATGGCTCCTACAACAATGCGATTCGTGGTATTCATATTATTCTGTTTCTGATGTCTGAGTTACCTGTGGCGTTACTAAAATGATGGGTGTGAGGGTTGGCTTTTTCTTACTCATGAGCTGGGTATCTTCTTTCCAAAGACTCATGTCAAGCTGATCCGTAAAGCCATCTCCATTGGCATCACATGATGCCTTTGCACCGTCATACACCACACTTCGAACTACTTCAAAGTCTACAAGATCAATCACACCGTCACAATTACAATCTGCTGATGCTGTTGTACACGATCCTGGCACTCGTGGAGCAGGCACCTCATCCAGCGGAGCCTTTGGATCGATGGTTACTGTCACCTGTTGTGTAGAGACTCGTGGCGTGAATGTTCCCAGCGCGGTACCTATACGACCACCTGCCTTCCACATTGAAGACTGTTCGAATGAAACAGTTGTTTTGGATGGAGTTGATGTTGGAGCGCCAGAAGGCTTAAAAACAAGAGTTGTAATACATTTCGTTCCACCTACAAGATCGTTGTCAAGCTTTGACGAGCCGAGACCAAACGAAAGTGTACGAGTTGCTGGATTGTGTGCAAACTTGAGTGGCATTGAGAGGTTAAAAGATGAATGTGCACAAGCGCCTATCGCATCGAGCCTGTCTGGAACCAGAAGTTCACCATACGTGACGACCCCGGACACACCGGCAAGTCCATTTTCATCTGCTGTGGTGCCCATAACATTCACATAACACTCACCTCGAGGATGACACACCACATCTGTGGAAAAGGGGTACACCTCTAAATCTGTGGCACTATCTGCACGAGATTGAATAAGGTATCCATTAATCGCATTCCAAAAAAACAATGTCGACAGGGCAAAAACAAGCACCACCAACACTATGCGCGCTGATGTATTCATGGTCTGAGAACTGAACTTGTAGGTGTGGCTGGTGCTGTAGTGGCGGATGCCGGAACTGAAGGTGTGATGGTTGGTACTGGTATGGAGCTTGGGAGCGGTTCAACTGTGGGAAATGCACTTATGGGCGGAATAGGATCCTCGAGCTGAGATGCAAATGCAGGACGAATAAAGTTGGAAAAATCAATAATATCAACTACCCCTCTCTTATCAAGATCACAAAACAGTGTTTTTGATTCTTGATTAAACTCTTGACGGAACTGCTCTATGTCAAAGATGTCTACGGCGCCATCAGGTTCTCCAGGGGTACGGCCTGAACAGTCTCCCTTTCGGATTGTCTCATCTTGCGAGCCTGTAGGACGAGCCGGTCTGGTTGGCTGTGGCGTAGCTCCACCAGGATTGCCTCCGGATCCATCTGTAAGCGGACAACTTTGTGTGCAAAACGTAAGTAGTTCTTGTGTTTCAGGTGTTTGAGCATAGCCTATCAGATCTGAAAAATCAGATTTAGTGATGACGCCATCATTGTTTCTATCACATCGAGTTTTACATTCAGGTGTGAGAGGTGCGGTTGAAAGTGGCGTGCGAGGTGTTGTGCCGTCTGGAGCAGGTGAATTTGAGCCACCTGGGGTAGATGAATCAGGAGATTGCGGTGCAGGGCTCTGTCCCCCTGTTCCAGGAACGCCTTTGCATGCTGAACATGCGGACACATTGCATCCGGATAGACATGCTCCACATCCGCATGCTTGGCGGTATGCACATGGCATGTTTGCACATCGCAAGCCTCTCCACTGTGCAGGACATGAGGTTGCTGTAGAGCCACGAGCTGCACAAAAAGCACTCGAGGCCTGGCAAGCGGTGGGACAATTCAATTGAGCAAAGGATGGCTGAGCAAAAAAGCCGAGTACGCCAAGACCAAAAAGCAGTAATAATCCAGTTACTTTCACACCTTGAGAATAGCATATTTCCGGCAGGCAAGTCAAACAAAAAAAGACCCCCGCATGGCGAGGGTCTTTTTCTGATCGAGACGTCTTTAAGACGTTCAAGATGCCGACACACATCTCAATTACTTGAGATCTGCTTTTCCGCCTGCCTCTTCGATCTTCTTCTTTGCTGCTTCAGCGTCATCCTTCTTTGCATCCTTGAGGATTTCAATAGGAGCTGACTCAACAAGTTTCTTTGCATCCATCAATCCGAGCTCTGGTTGGAGTTCTCGAACTGCCTTAATGACTGCGAGCTTGTTTGCTCCAGCATCTGTCAACATAACGTTGAATGAAGTCTTTTCTTCTGCTTCTTCAGCAGTAGCACCTCCTGCAACAGGGGCAGCTGCCATGGCCATTGCCGGCATTGCTGATACACCAAAGACATCTTCAAGATGAGAAGCGAGTTCTGAGAGCTCAAGAGCTGTCAAACCTTCAATTTCTGTTGCGAGCTTTTCAAGCTTTGCTGATAGTTGTTTTGTTTCTTCTGCCATTCTGTTTCACCCCCTTCAAAATATTTGAATAATCAATGTATGATTGTAATTTTTAATGTGCTCGTGCGGACGCATTTTTTAATACGGTCACAAGCTGCATGCTGTTGAACTTCAAGCCACGAACGAGTCGTGATTGTGGAGACTTGAGCGCACCAATGAGGCGTGCAACAAGCTCTGGCTTGCTTGGCAAGTTTGCCAAGTCTGTAAGACCAGCCTCCTGATATACTTTTCCATCAATAAGTCCAGCTCGGAACTCAAATCCTTCTTCATCTTTTGCGAAATCTTTCAGGATTTTAAGTGTTGCTGCCCATTCATCATTCATGAGCATCAAGATGGACTGGCCTTTGATTTTGGATTGAAGCATTTCGCTCTCAGCGCTATCAACGCGTTTTGCACGTGCGTTATGAGCTACAAAAGCCACTTTGAAAAGTGAATTTTTGAGCACAACGATAGATGGTGCTTGTTCGCCCAAAGCATATAACTTGGATCGCAACTCTTCGAGTCGCTTGTGAGATGTTGTGGTGAAGCCAACCACCACTAAATGTGGATTCTCCTGGAGCTGAGCAACCAGATCTGCCACATAGGCTTTCTTTGATGTATTTGCCATACTTTTTCTCTAACGCCGGCCAGCTGTGTACGTAAGCTGTAAAACTTTCATGGTGCTGTGTTGTGACACATGCACTCAACCTGCGATCTCTGAGACTAGAGGAAGTATACAAGATCAATACACAAAAATCTAGGGGCATATCACCTGCTCATGTGTAGGCCGAATACATACTTTCCCCTTGCATTGGACAAAATTTATGCATAGTATAAAACTCATGTCCCAAAAACCAGACCCCTCATATTGTATACAATTTATACTCATCCTCTGTGCGCTTTCTCTCGGTCTTGCATGTACTCCAACATATGCACATGCCATGAAGACGGATTCTACACTTCACTACGCTCAGACACCCTCGCCCGATCTTCTATCTCCCCCAAAAGGAACATACGTGCCAAATGAGCTTGTCATCTATTTTGCGACAGACTGCGCACCTCACACT
>CAZPDN010000012.1:0-9959 GCA_964585435.1 uncultured Gammaproteobacteria bacterium | reverse complement strand
ATGAATCGATATCTCATGAGGATATGTTAGACTGAGTGCATGAAAAAATCCATCATCATTCTGCTCGGCTTGGTTGCTATAGTTGGAGTTGGATATGCTAACCGATCTTCGCTGGCACGACTTGCATCTTCTTCAGGCACTCCACAGGTTTCACAAAACATACCTACTCCGACAGCTGTCGATACTGACCATACAGGGACATCGGAGACACTGCATCCGTATACAGAGTTTTCTCCAGATGCTCTGTCTACTGCGCGAGATACAAGACGAGTGCTTTTCTTTTATGCAAATTGGTGTCCAACATGTCGTGAGGCGCATGCTGATTTTGTAACAAAAATGTCTTCCATACCGGAGAGAGTTACAGTCATACGGGTAAATTACAATGATTCGGATACAGACGATCAGGAGAAGTCACTTGCAAGGAAATTCAGTGTTTCATATCAGCACACTTTTGTTGAGATCGACTCAGAGGGCAACCAACTCAAGAAGTGGAATGGAGGAGGTGTTGACGAACTGTTATCCAACACCCAGTGACGATCATGTTTCTGTAAAGAGTTCTGCTACAGATGTATATGATCTGCGTGTATTTTTCTCACACCCCATAACAGGCAGAAAGGCTGTGTTGTGCGGTGTGTTTATTCTGAGAAAGTAGCGATAATCTGAGACGCCATGAAAGTTTGGGTCATAATCGTCGGGAAAATTGAGTTTTTTTGCAATTGAACGCGAGAGGACCATGTTTGTCATGTCCATGGTGCCGATATTTATAGGAAATTCGGGTAGCACCCTGTCGCCAAGTTGTGTATGGACCATAAGCAGGTCTTTGTTGATAAACATATCACACATGAGAAGTTGTGCAATAAAATGCCGATTTGACAAAGCAGAATCTGCATCGACAAACATGTATCTCAATGCATCTGATTTGTCCATTGCATAGTTCCTTCTTTTTCCCAGATTGATAAGAAGTTCCACGGGGCTTGCCTGGGATTCAAAGGGCATCTCAAGATACATGATTCGAGGATCATCACGAGAAACATAATCGAGAAATTTTTTTAAGCGTGGAGACGGACCGTTGCTTACGCATACATGAATCCATGATGAGTGATGTTGTTTTTGAAAATCATCAATCAGTTGCTGAAGTGAATCAAGACAGCCATCGAAAACGGGCGTTATGAAACACATGTAGGGTTTTGAAAAGTGAGGAAGAATATACGCAAGAGGATATAGTTTCACAATGGTTGATTTTATGTATGATTTTATGAGCATTATCATACTTTTTGACGCCTCCCTTTAATCAATACCCACATTGCTGAGTTGACTGCGATCATCGCGACTGAGTGAGCTAGTGTGGCGGTGTTGTATGCCTCTAGGGATAAGATCATAAGTATGTGTCGTAGTACATTTGAGCCATAGAGTGTGGATGTTTCAGTTTTGGGATGTGTCCATGTTTTGCTGATGGTGGGCAGAAAGGCTATGACATCTATTGTCACAACAATGAGCACGGATATGGTGGGGTCTCGTGTAACATACCAGGGTATAAGTCCCAGCAACGCAATAACAAGATAGAATGTATCTGTTCGAGACGTATGTTTGAAGCCATATTTGAGAGATGTTATGAATATTATGATCGTAAACATCTCCGAAGCGAGTGTTGGAATAGCCCCTACGCCAGCACCTTTCGCAAGTTGTCCGAAAAATGTTGTTGCAGAGACAATGCTCCATACAAGCCAGCTATACGCGTGTGGCTTTGTTTTTCCTTGCAGGATGTCCCGAACATACGGGTAGTTTCCAATAAGTGCGAGGCCAGACGCGATGATAGCTATGATTGTCTTTATCTGGATATCCACACATTCAGTATACAGAGTATGTGGTATCGTCGAAGTGGTTTCGTCGAGGCGCATGCGCGCCAATGAGGACTAGACAAAAGTCAGTGCACTTCCTTTTCTTCCTGCTCGTCCGGTTCTACCAATGCGATGAATGTAGTCATCATAGGACTCGGGCGCGTCATAATTTATGACGTGCGTTATGTCATCTACATCGATACCTCGAGCTGCAACGTCTGTTGCCAAAAGGATTGTTATAGTGTTGTTCTTAAATTTATCTAGTGCTCGTTGTCGCTGATTTTGGGATTTATTCCCGTGAATATCATCGACTTTGAATCCGTACTCAGCTAATTGTGTAGCTAATTTACTGACTCCCCACTTTGTCCGACCAAAAATGATGGTCTTTCCCACTTCTTGCTGATTGAGAATATCAAGAAGCATGTCAAATTTGTTTCCACCGTTGACGCGAACAACGTCTTGATCGACAGAGGAAGCAGATGTGTTCCCCTTAATCTTGACAGTAATTGGATTTCTCAAAAACGAATGAGCAAGTGACTCAATCTTCTCAGGCATTGTTGCCGAAAAGAACAATGATTGCCTATCTTCTGGAAGATGAGACACGATGAATCGTATATCATTGATGAATCCCATGTCCATCATGCGATCAACTTCGTCCAGCACTATGGATCCAAAATCCGAAAGACGGATTTCGCCCTGCTTGATAAAGTCAATAAGTCGACCAGGTGTTGCGATGACAAATTGGGAACGTTTTCGCAAGTGCTCGATTTGACGTTTCATATGTGCTCCACCAATACACACTGCTGAATACATGTGCATACCTCGTGAAAAAGCTCTAAACTGATCATCAATTTGAGTAGCTAATTCTCGTGTTGGTGCAATTATTAGCACGCGGTGTTGTCTGTTATGAAACACTTTTTGAATAAGTGGCAACAAAAATGCTGCCGTTTTACCCGTTCCTGTTCCAGCAATACCAATTACGTCTCGACCCTCCAAGAGGGCGGGAATACACTGGTCTTGAATTGGTGTGGGGATTGCGTATCCTTTGGATTGCACGTTTCTATGAAGTTCTGCAGAAAATGCAAAATCTGAAAATGCGTGCGTTGCATTATATTCTTCCACCACTATGTTCTCTGCCTTTTTGACAAAAAGCTGAGGATCAAGAACCTTTGCTCTGCGAGCAGGTCTGCGTTGAGCAGATCTGAATTGCTGAGTTGGTCGTGAATAACCCGATCGTTGTGAGCCGAATGAACGACGATTGTTATTGTTATACATACAAAATGCCACAAGGCACAATTAATAGGGAAGGAAATAAGAAGCTAGCAGTGTCGCTATCTGTGAGATGCGAGAGTGAGAGCGAAATATTGCCTCAGTTCTTGTGGGAACTAGAACATAGTATATCACATTTTTTCTGAATTACCAGTGGTATTATTGATGGTGCTATAAAGCATAGATTGCGTGGATTGTTATATCGTTCTTGTTATAGATAAGCTTGCCCTGTTTTTGTAGATGATGGAGCAGACTACACGTTGCAGAAATATCTTTGAAAGAATAGATATATGTAATAGGGGCTTGAGGATTAAATGCTCCTGTTGCATTCAATTGTTCCTGTCTGGCATGTGCCTCTATTCCAAATAAACTCAATATAGAAGGGGATTGATTGTAGCTTGGTTTATTACTGAAATATGAGACATATGGTACGTCCACATCTTTACCAATATGTTGAGGATGCGCATGATGAAGTGTTTGGGCATATACCATGCCATATGGTTGCTCTTTCAGAAAGGCGAGCGCTTCGAGTTCAGTACGAGGAATTATTTTTGCTGTTCGAGGTTCTGAAAATGCATGAACTACAACACCTGAGTATGCGAGCGATGTGAGTACAAGAACAAATGCAACAATACGCGACCAGGAAGTTTTTCGAGTCAGGATATCTGCTAGTGCTAGACCTGCTGGTATGCTTAACAGAAAAAGACCCACATATTGAAACTGCACGACGTTCCACCATTGACCGCGCTGAACAAGTATGAGTGAAAGCAGAATGGCACAAACAGCACTCGCATACAGGGCTGTATCTGAATGCTTCCACGAAGATTTCTTAATTGTTCGCAGTGTGTGTCTGAGAAAGATGACGCGCGTTCCCAGTTGAATAAAGATGTATATGAGAGCTGTGCCAAGCTGAATTGCAAGCAATCGTGGCCCCCATATAAAAAACGACGAAACAAACATGCCGAAAATGTACCTTCCATTTATATGAAGCTGTAGCGGCTCCCTTGCTTTCGTGAAAAACATAATCACAAGTACGATGATGAGTGTGATCATGCTTCGAACAGCAGATGCCGTATAACCACTGAAGGAATTGCCGAGTAAGACTATCCATATCCCATAGCTGGCGTAAAAGAGTGATGACAGGATGATGAGTCCTGGGCCAAAGTGTTTTGAGCGTTGCATGAGCTAAAGTATAGCACGTGTTATAGAAAAAGGGCCCCCGGAGGGGCCCGAGTTGGTTCATGCAGACTCCCAGAGCCTGCAGGCGACCATCCATCCCACGTATACCAGCCCGATTCCGGGAATCGGATTGGTTCCCCACATGAGGAAGGATAATCCCGCAAGGGTGAGCAGTCCACCTCCGATCTCGAAAAACACGTGAACACTCCTTGTCTCATTTGCTTACAGCACCTCAGCTTGTGAGGGTGTAAAGGTTGATGCTATGTATTGTAGCACGAGACTGTCTATTTGAGCTGTATGTCGCATCTATATCATCACATTTCACACATCGGTGAAATTTTGCTACACTGAGAACATGAAGTGGAAAATCTTTCCCGATTGGAACCTGAAGAAGCGCAGGATGTGGTACTTTCTCATCTTATATCCTCTTGTGAATGCAGTTATCCAGATGTATATACCACGACTCTCGATCTTGAGTGTATTTTTGAGCTTCATTATTCCCATCATTCTTGTGGCGAGCTATAAGACATATGTTCTCAAGAAGGTAATCCTTTCTCTCTCACTACACATCAACACTTGATGGTCAAACTACTCATCATGACAGTCTATTTTGTATATTTTAATCTGTTACAAGAATTGATTGGTCTGGGAGCCGGATACTGGAGTTTCCCCAACCCTGATGTCGTATTGGGGTATGTGTCCATTTTTCACTATACGTTTCCTATTGAGGAGCTCGTCTTTTGGATAATTCTTGCTGCACCAACGGCTGCATCCTATTATGAGCTTTTTGCTGATGATTTGAAGTAAATCATCTGTAATTTTATTATTGCGCTACATATTCTTCTATTGAAGCCTTTAGGATCTCAATGAGCTCTGGATCCATATATGGATATACATCCTCTATCTCAAGGTCAATAATGATTTTGGACATTGATTGTGTAGGGAATCTATCCAATAGTATTTCTTGATGTTCCCGTTCCATAACATAGATTTTGTCTGCCCAATTGATGTCCTCCTTAGTCACAATGCGTCTTGCCTTCGTGACCGTGCCAGCGGATCGTACATTGAGTCTAGGTACATGCTTGCAAATGTGTTCTGCTGTAAGGCTTCGATATTTATTGAAGGTGCAGATAAAGAGTATGTTCATATCTCTCGGGGGTTAGGCTGATTGTTAAATGTCATGTTGTGATTTGCTTCCCTACACAATCCCTAAAGACTTTTATCTTGGTCCTTTCAGAAAATACATTTTGATCTACAACCAGAGTTGCTCCTTCTATCTCTTCATAATCGCCGAATGAATTGTGAAGGTCAAGAGCATTCTGGAAAAGTGAAGTGAAAACAGAATGTGTTTTTTCGCTATCTCGATGTGGTCCAGTCATCCAACCAGCTTGGAAAAGTGTCTTAATTTCCCTGGAAATCTGAACTTCAGATGGATGATCTACATCACTGCATACAGGAATATAGTGTGAGGGGATAGCGAGTCTTGGATTGATTTGTTTGATGATGTCAACTGCAACATTATGCTCACCTTTAGGCATAGTGGCGAAAAGGACATCAACATCTCCGATCTCTTCGAGTTGTCTGTTGCTCAACACATGAGCATTATCTGCTAAGTGTAATAATCGAATGCCATCGACTGTGAACGAAAATGCAATACATGAGTCCCCATTGTATTCACGAACAAGTGTTCCTTTCAAATGAAGTCCAGGAAACAATTCATTGTCCAGTGCAGTATCTTGAGAATTTTCGTCTTGTCTCTGTCGAAGCATCGAGTGATGAAGATATGAGTGATCTTCATCGGGATGACTCACGAGAAAAACATCCGCCGTTAAATCGTGCGGAAACTTAATGCCTAGCGCAAAATCTCCTGAATCGTAGTATGGCTCTAGTAAGAGACGGTCTCCAGATGCATTTTCGATGAGGAAGCAAGACAGTCCAACAAAAGTAATTTTCATAGAAGTAATTGTAACAGAAGCGACAAGCAATGTAAGTTCGCTGTGCTCTCTTCTGATATACTTGAAGCACCAAATGGACTCATCATGTGATTTTTGCTCAAACAAGGTTTCCGACAAACAATTGGTGTATGAAAGTGAATCAGTCCGTGTCTTATACCCTTTGAAGCCCGTGATCTTTGGACATTTCATGATTATGCCAAAAAGACACGTGGCACATTTTTCGGATCTGAATGATCAAGAACTGATTGGAATGAGGGACGCTGTATCAACCATCTTCCAACTTTCCAAAATCCATTTTGAAACAGATGGATTTAATATGTTAAACAACAATGGCTTATCTGCAGGTCAGCATATTCCCCACGTACACACTCATCTTTTTATGCGCAAGGATGGAGATGTTTCCCCATTTGATAGATTATCAAAAAAAGTAGCACGTGAAGAAGTAAGTAGGAGTGTATGGAGCCAGAGAATCGAGAGGTTGAGAAATTGCTTTCCATCAACTTTCGCATGATGTTACTCACTCATCAATACTGCACGAACGGGGACTGCAATCGGGTGATGAGAGTGGGACATCTGTGCAATGTTAATTGGTTAAGAATGTGTACATGATCGAGTGCCAAATTCTTTAGGACTAGGCGGTGTTGATGTCTGAATAAGCAGAGGGGTATAGACCATGTGTTCAAGGTCCCGTATTATTCCTTATCGTTTTATATGCAATAGAGGCCAATTCGCATCTCTAGAGAGCATTCTCCTCGCAACCTATCAGATCGCAAGTGACTGGAAGTATTTGGCAAGACCATCGCATTCCACTCGATTTATTATATTGTCTGCAATAGTATGGAGGAGATATCTTCTATAGTATTCAACTTACTACATATTTCCTTAGCTCGAGCGTCGGGGATGAATATCTGCTCAAGGAAGTTTCTGATGAGGAGAATGAATGGCAGTTCCATCAATATCGAATATTATTGCAGTATTTTTCATGGATAAACTATACCAGGTATCATCGACTGGTATTAACTGTTGCTAACAATAATTTCAAATTCTCTGAATCAGCAGGTTGATTAAGGTTGGGAATCAGGTTGTTGTTGAACCTTCCATGAAGCATGTGCGTCCACTTGAAAGCGATGTAAACGCATGTGGAAGCATCTCGCTCAGAGCATTGCTTGTCAACTTCTGGGCTTCTTCAAGTGTGGCGCATGCAATATTTTTTAGCTCACCGGTTTGGAGTTGGATCGATGCAATATCCTCCTCAGACAGAGCTTCTCCCTTAAAGATGAAATGGATGGCCTCGCTCTTATATTCATACTTTTTTATATAGTTCACAACAAGTAGTTGGTCTGTAACTTTCTCAAATCCGATTTCTTCCATGCTTTCCCGTTTTGCAGCTGCTAAGGGAGATTCATCTAGCTCAACAACTCCTCCAGGCAACAACCATTCCTTCCTATAAAGAGGCTCAACGATGAGAATTGTATTGTTTGGGCAAGGATACACTGTTAATGCAGCCATTCTTTTTTTCGGAAGTGATGCATAGTATTCGTCTGGCGCAAGCGTCTTCATTGCAAAAGTATAGCAGATTACTATACCGCTACTGCATCTATTGAGCACTGTGCGATGCAAAGTGTGTTACATCCAATTAGACATGCACGTTATGTTGGAGCAGGTGATGGTCGCCATGCTCTTGCCATATCTCGTCGCGAACTCAGTCCACTGCTTAAGAAAATTGGACAGTATGATTCTGGTGTTGATTTCAATTCCTTCATCCATTCTTGAGGCATGACGCTCGGCCAAGCGCTCTTGTTTGGCCTCGAAAATGATAATATGAGGACGGCTAATTTGTTAGGTAAAAGTCCCAAAGTCCATGCATCGAAACGAGGTGAGATACTTTACCTAAATATTGTTATGTCTTGAGGTAATACGTCCAAACTGCAACAGCCGCAGTCAGACCAGAATGCCAATCAAGATTAAGTAGTTGCATCCCCCTTCCAAACCCGCTACAATTGTACTAATTATGAAGAAAACACCCTCTCTTCGAAAACCAACTCGCTCCGTCCGCCCACGTTATCACAGAAAGAATTGGATTGTGCTTCTTGGCATAACGCTTTTTGTAGTTGGATTCATCCTGTCGTATCTCTATGCTACAGGATCTTTTTCGATTAAGTCAGAAGGAGCCATGGAGGCTGAGCAGTATGATGACGGTATCATCTATCTTAAGTCAGATGCCCCAAGAGTAAAGTACATCGATGCATACAAAGTCCCTGAAAACAATCTCTACTATCTTCAACTCCATGCAGACTGGGATGCTTTTTCGAAAGTCGCACCAAAAACTCAAAAAGACATAGAGTGGGTAGCCTATAACTTTACTGGCTTTCATAATCCCAGCGTCATCTATTCTTTTGAAATGCCATGGCATGGACCATATTGTGAAGGGTGTTTTGATGGTTGGCCATACAATAATCAAAGTGCAAATGTTGGGGGCACATGGATAACGGGTGGATACTTCGATCAAATGGCTGAAAGGAAATGGAGCCTGTCTACAGGACTCCTCTATAAGGATGCGTATATCCCTGACAGCAGTCGAGACTTAGAACGCAACACATACCTTCCAGAAATGTTTGAAAACATGTTGGCAACAAAGATAGGAGGAAGTGTGTCAATAACCGATAGATATAATTCGGATGAAAAATCTAAGTTCACTGCAACGCGCCAAGCTGACATAAAGCCTTTCGGAGATACGTCATTTGCCATGTTCACAACCACGGATCCTGAAGCTCAGCAGTATGCTTTGCTGGATCGAGGGGAGTATATAATCGTCTTTGCATACGCGCATTCTGAAAAGGTCTATGATGTTTTTGAGACCATCATCTCGTCTTTCAAACTCAGCCACAACGAAGAAGCGGTGTATGGAAACCTCCCACCAGTGGAGAATCTGGATGGCTATGAGCAGATCGAAAAGCCAGAGCTTTAGGCGTGCAGATTTACAATCACCTCTCGCATAAGATAATCACATACTGCATACATATGGAAAGAACATGATCTGCCATTTGGATTTATCGTTTCAGAGAGCATTTTTTTCTGAGGGTGAGGTGCTACGTCTAGCTGAAAGTATCACACCAAGCGTTGTTGATGTGGACGGTGAGTGGTCTGCTCTTGGTCCAGCGCGGTGACGCTACACGAGCTGAGGAGTAAATTGAAAATATGGATTGCTTGTCTTTTGAACGTGATGTGTGGTGTTTCTAGCTAAGGATGCCAGTATTCCATATGTCAAATGTGCCTAGGGTGTCGAGGTTATAGAAAACATACGACACGGGATTGTGGTGTTCGCGATTATCTCCACCTTCAATGTAAACAACCCCATCATAACCTTTGAACAACATGAAATCACTGAATAGGTGACTAGCAAATTCGCTTACTCGTGCTTCGCCCGTTGCGCTTAGCATCTGTCTTACATCTGTCGGAATATCCTTGAGGGTTTGTAAGCGCAACATGTAGTCTTGTGCAATCGAGTAGCTTGTAAGCCTGTTTACTCTCATTGATCTTTCTTCATCTTCTATAGATTTTGGGGTATTAAAAAAGCTATCAAAATCCCACTGGCCATCTGCTTTTTGTTGGGGTGTGGGAGAAGCTATGGGGTGGGATGCAATATATTGAGAGTCATCTTCGCTATTGTAATCTCCCCATCGTCTTTCGAAATAGTTTCTTACATATTCTATATAAT
>CAZPDN010000011.1:430-10173 GCA_964585435.1 uncultured Gammaproteobacteria bacterium | reverse complement strand
GTTTAAAAACTGTCATTGTTCATTGAGCCGGAATGGCGGAATTGGTAGACGCGCACGATTCAGGTTCGTGTTTCGCAAGAAGTGGAGGTTCAAGTCCTCTTTCCGGCACCATATAAAAAAATATGTCTGAAGTATTGGTTGATGTCAGCACGATCTGTCAATATCTATCCCGAGTTGATCCTCCGAATAAAGAAGAATATCAGACGCGCATGCCCACATTGGGAAGGTCAACCAAAATTTGGACATTTCCATGTATGGAGGGAGGCTTGTGGTCCGTCAGGCGTAATCCGCGCGAAACTCATACGTCCGTGAGCTGTACGGGCTGTAGATACGTCCGTGGCGGGTTCAACACAACGCTACCAGATGACAGCAGATAAGCCTGCTATAATACTATTTATGAAGCTTCTCGTTGGTCTAGGAAATCCAGGGCCTGAATACGAACAAACAAGACATAATATAGGTTTTGTGTGTGTGGACATGCTTGCAGATCGCCTAGGAGCACCTCCTTTCTCGCCTCACAAAAAAACAATGGCTCTTGTCACGTCTGCCCAGATCAATGGTGAGAAAGTGCTCCTTGCGAAGCCCCAAACATTTATGAACGCTTCGGGGCAATCAGTAGCCTTGCTCATGAAATATTTCAATTGCACACCAGAATCTCTTATTGTTGTCCACGATGATCTGGACCTACCTTTTGGTGAGGTCAAATTCCAGCAGGGTAAGGGACCAAAGGGGCACAACGGCTTGCTATCAATCGAGGATCATATTGGCACACATGTTTTCGATAGAATACGCATTGGGGTAGATAGTCGCTCAGCAGAACAGAGGCATCATATGTCTGGTCGAGACTATGTGCTGGTACGGATGAGCGCACAAGAAGTGCAAGAGCTCGAAAGTACATGCGAAAAGATTGTTGCACAGGGCATAGTGTCTATTTCCGGGTAGGGTCGATGAGGAAGTCTTTCAGCGCTCGTTTTCCAAGGAGCATGGGAAATTCAAGCTGGCTTCTATCTTTGATGTTCACTTCAATCTCATAATATTGACCTTCAATTTTCGCCTTAATCATGATTGCAGGCCTGAGTGAAATACCATTTGCATTTTTTATGATGTGAAGGTTGTGAATATCTGGGTTGCTCTCAATGAGCTTGTCGGTGTGGATGTGTGCGAATTCATGAGCTTCCTGACTTGTGCTAAAGTTTTCAGGTGATTCTATGGATGCAAAATCGCGCAAAACCTTGGCATATCCCAACTCTCGAGCGAGTTTTACGTCTATTGAGCTGAAACCTGCACCTGTATCAACTTTTGCCTTGATGAGAATGGGTGCATGAGTTTTTTTATTGTAAAGCTTCACTGGCTGTGTGAGAGAAATTATTTTCTTTCCCACGAGCGCTTCAATCTCTTCTTCAATTTCACCCCCAAACAAATCCTTGCCTATGCGTATTGCATGAGCTTCAGATTTGGGCACAACAGATTTTATCTGTTCTAATCGTCCTTTAAGGCCGTCTTGATTCGTGATTTGCATGCGTAGCCCCAATCGAGCGTTGAGTTCCACGACGAGTGGGCCATGTTCGCGATCTATGAGAAAGTCCACTGCAGCAAATCCCAATCCCGAAGCTTTTGCTGCTCGAACAGCGTAAAGGAGCATCTTTTCCCAATAAGGAATTTTGAAGCCTGAATAGCGAGTTCGTGTGTCGACGACATATTCGATGGGCCTGATGGTGCCCCGCGCATCTTCCTGGAGAGAGTGTGTGGTGGTCCCTGACGCAATATCAATACCACTTCCCACCGCCCCCTTGGACAAGTTTGCTTTTCCGCCCGATTCTCGGGTTGGCCAGCGGATCATGGCCATGGTAGGGATGCCTCTAAAGACAAGTATGCGAATATCTGGCGTACCTTTGTAGATGTATGGTCTGAACTTGTGATGAGGCTGGACGCGCTCCTCAATGAGGGCGATATCGGGAGCATAGCTATGCGAAAAACGTCCTTCGAGAATATGAGAAATGTGTGTGCGCAACTGTTCCTCTGTGAGTTTGGAGCTTTGAGAGCTTACATAATTGCCGAACTTATCACGGTTAAATACAATCTCAATACCTCCACCTTCAACACCAAACACAGGCTTCACAACAAAGCTCTTGGGCAGGGTCATGAAGTCGAATTGCTCTAACTGCGCGGGTGTGCGTATGATCGCAATGGTTCGAGTCGTGGGAACATGTGCTACTTCAAGTACTCGCTTGGTAAGAAGCTTGTCGTCCGCCACTTTTTTGGCATCTGGCGAGTTAAAACGGGCAACATATGATAAGTTGCGCTCATTAATCCCAAGGATTTTCTTCCTATTTTTGAATGTGTTGAGAATCATCGTCGTCTATATTGATATCTTTAAAACGGAAAATCTCACTGAGGCGCAGTCCCGTCCATCTTCCAACAACAATGCTCACAATGCCAGCTAAAAGGGAGATAGAAGGGTAGCTGAGAATAATTTTTTGCGTCACAGGCGACGACATGACCAGCGAGAGCAAGAGAGATAAGCTCAATGTTCCCGAAACAAGCTTAAATGTCTTGATGGATCCCTTTCGAATAAGGCTTTTTACAAAGGGATCAAGCACCACAATGCTCATAATGAGAGCAAGTGGGTGAATAGCTGTAAATTGCACTGCGCCAACCTCATGAGCGACATAGAGGAGCACAATCATCCAAAGCGCAAGGAGTGCCATGAGAGCACTTACCTTGGCGGTAAAATGCATGCGAATCATAGCAGTAGTGTGTTGGATGAAAAGGGATAGGAAGACGATGGGGAGGATGATGACAAGCGCCATGGCAAGCCCATTGAGCGTGTGCATTGCTGAATGTGTGCCCGTAGCTTGTATCATCGCCATCATTGCGTATACGAGCAAGATATGCGTATACACAGTGAGACTTTTCCAGCCAACAATATAGCGTGAAACGGTGATAGCCGTAGCAATGACAGGCAAAGCCAACAAAGCATATAGCGTTTCGACGGGCAAACCGGCTGTTATGAGGTATTGAATAAATGCTTCAAACATGGTCGTATTATATCATCCAGCGCTATTTATTACTATAGGATTCTTTCTTCTTTGTAACGGGACGTTGTGGTTTATCTGAAGATGGAAAAATGCCCAAGTCCTTCAATTTCCACATGAATAAAGCAGCTTTGTTACGGGCATTTGAGTCTACTACAAAACGCAAAGCCTTTTCAAGGACGGGGCGGGGGAGATCTCGGGATAGGCGGATATAGAGGCTCTTGTGCTTTTCATCTTGCAGTTTCTCTGCCAGGTGAACACCATAGGACTGAAACTCGCGAGAGATATACTTGTCCTTAGTTGGATTGAACGTTTCGAGAATTGACTTGATCGATTTCATTTGAAGAATCAGCTTGCGTGTCGTCGGTAATAACGGTACCGAGGCTGTTGAGCACGAGGGATACATCGAGTGCGTTTACAATGCTATTCCCATCAATGTCATATGGCAAATCATTGCCTGTTTTGAGGTAGTTTTCATAGATCATAAAGAGATCCACGGTGTTTATAATGCCATCCTTGTTGATGTCGCGGGCGCGCTGGCTGACATCAAAGGCAAGTTGCATCATGGAGCAGGTATTTACCTCTTTTTGGATTTGGGCAAAGACTTCGTCGATATTCAGAGCCGATTCCTTAACGGGATCTGTGGAGAATGACCAGCGCTTTCCATCGCCTCTATCGGACGCTACTGCATTGATCATGCGTTCGAATCGCTGTTCAGTTCCATCCTTTGTATTGAGGCCTGCATCGCCATAGCCGATGGTTATGAGTCGAACGGTATCAAATGGATTCTCGTCCGGCCCAGGAATGCGTTGTGAATTCGCCTCACCACCCAGATCTTTCGTTGTTATGCCATCATTTCGGAGCTCATCTGCGGATGTGTATATCTTCTGCCAACCGAGGGGAACGGTATTGTCGACTATTGGTCCATCTGGACCTTCGCGCCACAATTCCTTAGGATATGTGCGAATTAAGTCTGGATCAGTAGGAAGGCCTGAGTATGAATTTGGAATGCCGTCAGTCATGAAGATGACAATGGCGGGGCGAGCTCTCATTTCCTCTTCGGTTCTATTTCTGGCAACATGATTGGCGAGGTCAAGGCCACACTCAATACACGTTCCTCGTTCCATAAGTCCATCAGGAGCGTTTTCTTGATCCTTGATTCGAGGACTATATTTCTTGAATCGAGGTAGGAGGTCTTTCACCATTTGCAGGCTGTTGGGATCCTTCATCGAGAGAAGACCTTTTGTCTGCAAACCCATGTGTGTGCCGTCAGCGGAAAGAGCCTCTGGTTTGAACGTTCCTTTTTTGTAGTCATCATAGATGTGGGCTGCGTTGTTGAAATTAATGATTGCGACACGGCTGTCTGTTCCGTTTGAAGCGATATTGTCTACGAAACGACCCAATTCAGCAACAACAGCATCTATTTTTCGTGCTCCTACGTTTTTATCAAGTTGGACCATGGAAGATGACGTATCCACAACAAAAATGTAATCATAATCAAATGTACACTTTTGAAGTGTCCAGCCATAAGCAATTCTCTGACCGCATCCAACTGTGAGGCCGGCGATTTCTTCTCGCTTCGTGTTTGCATTAAACTCAGTCATGTCGCATGCTCCAGTTCCTGTTTGCATCTTGGCAACCTTATCTATTTCAGCCTCGGAGGCGCCTTCTTTTCTCATTTCATCAACAATTTCGGCTGCGTTTGTGTTTATGCATGAATAGATATTGCGCCCGTTAGGAACGATGCGATAGAGCTCTTGATTGTAGAAGAGTTTCACTGTTGCATTTTCCATGTTGCTGTACTGCTCATTGGGAATTGCGATTGCCCGTACATCTTCTCGCGCATTTTGAAGCTCTTTTACTGAAGGCATTTTGATGCCAAGGCTAGGGGAGAGCAATTCTTGAAGTTTCTTGACTATTACGTCCTGCTTGCTATTTTGAGCTGGGCTCATTGAAATACCTGCTGTTTTGTTTCGTCCCCAGTCAAACTCTGTGAAGAGATTGATGAGAGGAGTAATATCTCGGATAGGACCTACTTTTTCATAGGCAAATTTGTCTGCGTCTGCAGGTTTCTGACTTAATGGGCGTTTATCATTGGTCGCTTGCTTGTTATTCATGGGAGCCCACATCTTCCAGAATGGATCATTTTTGTCGAGTTCTGCTTGGACAATTGGCGTCGCCTCAAGTCTGCTTGAGCCAGGGATGTTTTCACAGTTCCCGGTGATTGGATTAATCTTGGTACATTCTTCTACGAATGTGATGGCATCATATGTACATGATCGGCAAATGCCACCCTTGCATGGTTCATCAGGCTTTTCGCATGCAAGCTTCTTTGTAGAACAGTCGCGACCTGTACAGCTTGGTGGCATACACTTACACTCTTCGCCTGTGCTTGGATCACATGGAGCATGTCCACCAGGGGTGGGTTGCTGGGTGGGTTCAGGAGTCACTGTTGGCTCTTCGGTTGGTTCTGGGGTTTCTGTTGGCTCTTCAGTTGGCTCTGGGGTAGGATCTTCACATTTTGTTTTGAAGACAAGTGGATTACTTAGTTGATTAAATGGCTTATTGATGTCATTGAGCGTGAGGAACGTTG
This sequence comes from uncultured Gammaproteobacteria bacterium, assembly GCA_964585435.1. Classification (GTDB taxonomy): domain Bacteria; phylum Patescibacteriota; class Microgenomatia; order UBA1406; family HO2-37-13b; genus 2-02-FULL-43-11-A. The sequence goes on along the minus strand of CAZPDN010000011.1, from coordinate 4,545 downwards.
ATTTGCTCGATGGATTCCATCCAGGACATTCTTTCGGATTGGCTGTGCATGCACTGATAACTGCTGGTGGAACTTTCCCTTGGATCTGGACACACACGTTTGGCTGGGGTTCAGGCTTGGGTGTGATGGGGATGAGAGTTACAGGCACCTCTGTTGGATTGGTGGTCAACTTCATTCCAACTTCCCAGCCGTATTCAATGGAGGCGTCTTTAGTAACAACTATATCTTTAATTGTTGCAGAAGTCTTGTTGGGATTGTTGGTTTCAAATCCAACACATCCATCTGGCTTCTTTGGATCAGTATTTTTACAAAAGATCTTCTTGATCACCAGATTTTCAGGAAGGCCACTAAGTGTGATGCTGTATTCTCTTCGTAGATTTGTTGGAACAAAGTCAGTTTCCCAAACAATGCGAGCCTTATTGTTGGCATCCTTAAAAACACCATTTTTTATAATTTCGTTTTCCCACTTCAATCCCTCTACATAATCCATAACTTCACCGCCTTTATCCATGTCCTTGACCATGGCTACGGATTTGTATGGCCACTTTTCTGTTTGATCACCTTCATTTTGAATGGTGAAGCCGAGGAAGGTTGTATTTGTTTGAACACCGCCCGGCGTCCTATCCTTTTTGAGACAGATCATCTTTGCGTCCTTTCCAGTTGCGGGGTCTACGTGATTACCACACTGTGCATCTGTTGTACAGGCGTCATAACACATGCCAGGAGTAGGCGTTACAGTTGGGGTTACGGTTGGAACGCTCTCGGCACATTTTTTGGATGTGGCGGATGAGAAGCGGTATGCGAGTGCTTTCCTTGTATAGGTAAATACCAACAAAACCTCCGTATCTTCTGTTCTTATCCAATCAGGAAGTAGGGATTGATCAACCACGAATGTTTTATCTGCCTGAGATGGCACTTTATATGTTACGAGAAGGTCGTTTGGATTGGGGGTTTTTTTATCTGGGTCAGCAGGATCAAAGCGGACGACGATTTGGTAATTCTTTGTATAGACAAGATCTACAATATCACTCAACTTGCCATCCTCCACAAGACTAAACGATTCTTGTCCAGCAGGCCAATTCTTCGTTGGAGGGCGAGTAATAATAATATCTTTGATGTATGGATCGATTTGCGTCGTGAAATGAGCACCGCAGGTGCGACCTGTGGCAATGAATTGTCCGTCAGAACGACCAATAGGTAGGCCTTTATATTTTTCTTCAATCTGAATTCCCTCAGCTCGAGAGCTACGTGAGAGAGGGGATTGTTGTGTTGAGGCCAATCCAGCCACAAAACCAACACCAATCACGAGAAGTGAAACTACAGATAATATGGAGGTTATCTCTCCACGCTGTGATGTGAGCCTTGCGGAAAAGAACTTCATAAGCGCTATTCTACCTTGATAGTGATATTTTCAACCTTGGATAGAGTATTGGCTCCGTTTACTGCTGTTAAGGTTTTGGACTTATCAAGTGTGATGTCAGATGTTCCTTTCTTCAAAGCCTTCAGCGTAAATGTGAAAAGTTCGCCTGTTCTCATCTCGGGTTGTGCAACAGGCTCAACAGCTCCTGAAGCTGATACAACACCATCCTTGATATCTTGTCTAAATAGGCTTGCGTATACTTTTCCGTTCACAACCTGTGATGCACTGAACATGGCGGGGTCAAAGTTGACGAATACGTCCGATGCTTGTGCTGGCTTTCCGCTGAGCAATACCGTGATGGTGAATGTATCTCCAACTTTGAGGACCTCTTCAGATGGAATAAGGGAGAGGATGGTAGAAGAGGTGGGGTCGGTTTGTGAATCTGTGGCAGATTCTTTTGGTGCGGATGTGCTTTTCGAATAATACACACCTACAGCAACACTCACTACAAACACAAACAAAATGATGCTGAATATTGCTAACTTGCGGTGCGGATGGAGCTGGTTGAATTGTTGAACGTCTGTTTGAACTGTTTCCATATGCATCATAGTACCTACTTTTCAAGGATAGTGTCAAGGATCAAATTACTATATATCAATGAAATCACATGTCACATGCTGGGCATATATGGTAGTATCAAAGAAGCATGACAAGACGCACGTTGTTGAGCATCAGTATTCTGGCACTTTTGGCTCTATATGGAGCCCCAAAGATTGTATATGGCTCATATTTTTATATGGAGCCTAGTTCTGTCAATGCCAAGCGTGGCGAGACGTTTGAAGTCTTGCTGAAGCTGAACACTCAAGGTGAGAGCGTATATACAACAGATACTCATATAGAATTTGATCCATCTGTGCTGAGCAAGCCAAAAATGACACAGGTTAATGATAAAGAAGCTTTTTTCCCAACACTTTTGCAAAAGATCTATTCCTCGTATGTGTATGTAGGTTCGTATACGTTGCCTCCTCCTCAGGGTAAGCCAAAAGTAGGTGATGGCACTATTGCAAAAATGCAATTTACTGTCGTAAAGGAAACGCCGACTCAGCTTAAAATACGATGTACACCTGGAAAGGCCAATGATTCAAATGTAAGTACAAAAAAGAACGGCAAGATTATTGATGTCCTCGATTGTAGTAAGTTGCAACCGCTTCTCGTTAACTCAGTTTCGAGCACGACTCCAACGCCCACGACTGGACCAACCGTAACTCCCATGCAAGCACCCACAAACACTCCAACAGTAACCCCTACGAGCACGCAGGCGCCTACGGTTGCCCCAACACGTACCCCAACCACCTCGACTCCCACACCGTCGCCGTCTGTATTGCCTGAAACAGGCATCATGCAGACAACGGGCATTATTATTGCTGTTGGCGTGAGTTTGACTGTTGTAAGTTTCCTTATCAAGCTTTATGTATCCTAATGTTATACAAAAATTACTTAAAAGCCCTCGCGGGCTTGCTCTCATCGCTCTTACCCTCGTGCTTCCTTTACTTGTGATTTCTGTGTATGTTGTGCAATCGTCTCGATCTCGAGCTACAGGAGCTTGCTTGCCTGAAGATATTCAGACCTCGCGCATCTCTCAGAGTGTTGGGCAGGTGAGCTTTCGAACGCCGTGCGCTGTTGCGGCACAGGTATATTGTGCATCTAACAAGGATGGAGTGCAGTTTCTATGCGCAGAAGACGCAACGGAATCAACCACTCATATGCTTCAGACATCTGGCGTCACGCTGAACACGGGGCTGAGCTATTATATGTTTATTGATACAGGTGTCGAAAAACGGGCAATCGGGTATCTGCAAGCAGATCCGTCTGACCCAACCGTGGGGCGCAACGTGAATGAATATTCGGATGAGCTCATGGGTACAACATCAGAGGAAGACGAGTACGATATTGCACTGGATATAAACCAGGACGGCATCATAAATGGGTTCGATTTTGCCACGTTTTATACAGAAGAGTAATGCGTCTTGACATTGTTTTTTGGAATCTTTATAGTGAAGATATATGAACATTGTCATCTACACAATCCCAGATTGCCCTTATTCAAAAGAGTTGAAAGAGTACCTGTCACTCAATGCAATTGCCTTCACTGAAAAGGACGTGAGCACAGATAAAGATAACCTTTCAGAGATGCTCGATGCTTCTGACAAGTTTGCTGGCGTGCCTTTTACCCTCATTACAAAAGATTCTGGTGAAAAAGTTGCGTTGAAGGGTTTTACCAAGAGTGACTTTGATGTAGCTCTGGGGCTCTCGGTTAGCCCAGAAAGCATGAAGGCCGATATGTCCAAGCCTGATCTTGCCCCAACGTCTGATGTTGTTGTTGATCCCGTTAGCATGGATGCCATGAGCACGAAGCCTGACATGCCTACTCAGCAAGACGTGTCATCAATCCCACCAGTCATGCCATCTGCTATGCCGAGCGACATGTCTGTTGGAGCGAATGCCCCAACACCATCAACAAGTACTCCAAGCATGAATACATCCAGCACCCCTGATCCGCAAGCTGAGCTCAATTCATTGCTGAAGGATCTGGAGACAAAGGTTGCTCAAGGAGGACAGACAGGACCTGCAAATGATCAACCGGTCATCACCATTCCATCCACACCTGTTGTAGACACATCCGCACCAGTTATGGGCACATCGATGGGTTCAGCACCTGCCATGACACCAGCTACACCATCAGTCATGCCACCAG